>NZ_JVBO01000014.1:0-46612 GCF_001073445.1 Granulicatella sp. 572.rep1_STHE
TTTACTGCTACTATATGAATCTAGCAAGGATTCTCCGTAATCACAGTGCTTTTAAATATTGTGCCCTGCCAAGAAAAGGAGATGGTGGAGGAGGATAAAAGGGACCGGTTCGAGCCTGTAGTCTCTCACCTTTAAAGTTCAAAATGGGAGTAAGGGATAAATCCCCAACTCCCATTTATTCACCTTTAATCCTTCTTCCTTTTACTGCTACTATATGAATCTAGCAAGGATTTTCCGTAATCACAGTGCTTTTAAATATTGTGTCTTGTGAAAAAGTGGGATGGAAATCTGGTAAATCTGATGGGAATTTGGTTTATTATAAGAGGAAAATAGCGTATAATAAAAAGAAGATATTGAAAGGGATGGAGGATAACTATGGAAGGATTGTTTATTACAATGGAAGGGCCGGATGGTGCTGGGAAAACAACAGTCATCAATCAACTGATTCCTTTGTTACAAAAACATGCCTTAGTGGATATCGTTTCAACAAGAGAGCCTGGTGGAAGTCGTATCGCGGAAGATATTCGGAAAGTGATTCTGGATGTGAATAATACCGAAATGGACGAAAGAACAGAAGCCATTTTATATGCAGCAGGACGCCGTCAGCACTTAAAAGATCGTATTTTACCGAATTTGGAAAAAGGGAACATTGTATTTTGTGACCGATTTGTAGATAGCTCATTAGTGTATCAAGGGGTTGCTCGTGGGATTGGAGTAGAGGAAGTAGCTGAACTGAATCGATTTGCCACAGATGGACTTTCGCCGAGTACGACACTGTATTTAGATGTGCCTGCCGAAGTTGGTTTAGAGCGAATTCATAAAGCAAGAGGCAATCGTCAGTTTGATCGACTAGATCAAGAAGGATTGAGTTTCCATACGATGGTTCGAGAAGGGTATTTAGCATTACTAGAGAAATATCCTGAAAGAATGGTTTCCATTGATGCGACTCAAACGATTGAAGAAGTGGTTAATGAGTGTTTCAAAGTGTTAGTAGAACGTTACCCAAATTATTTTACAAGATAGGAGAATGAAAAATGAAATTATTAATTGCTATTGTACAAGATAAAGATGCACACTTATTAGGAGATGAGTTCGCACAAGCTAATATTCGTGCCACTCGTCTATCAACAACTGGGGGATTCCTACGTGCAGGAAATACGACTTTCCTAATCGGTATCGAAGAAGAAAGAGTGGATGAAGCATTGGACATCATTAAAGAAAACTGCCAATCACGTGAACAAATGACAATTCCTCCTGTTCATATTGATAGCATGTTAGATAGCGCAATTGCTACACCTGTTTCTGTTCGAGTAGGTGGGGCTACGGTATTTGTTTTACCAGTAGACTCATTCTTACGTTTCTAAGATGAAAAAGAAGCAAGAAGCATTTATTCGTACAATTGATAATGGGCAACTTAGCCATGCCTATTTGTTCGAAGGAGCAAAAGGGATTGGAAAATCAGAAATGGCGAAAGAAATTGCTAAAATACTAAACTGTACGAATCGAAGCGTTGGAGAAGGTGCTTGTCAGGTTTGCGAACATTGTCTGCGAATTGAGCATGGTAACTTTCCTGATTATATCGTTGTGGAGCCAGAAGGAACGACGATCAAAGTAGATCAAATCCGTGCCTTAAAGTCACAATTAACCAAAACAGCAATGGAATCGAGTGCAATTATTTGTGTGATTCATGCGGTAGATACATTGACTCCAGGTGCTGCCAATAGCTTACTAAAATTTTTAGAAGAACCGACAGGAAACATTCACTTTATTTTATTGACGGAGCAATTAAGCAAAGTGCTTATTACTATTCAATCTCGTTGCCAAATTATTAGGTTTCAATCCAATCAAGCGGACACAGTGAATGGGCTTTTAAAGGAAAAAGGGGCCTCTAATGCGACGGCTCAATTAGTATCACAGTTAACTAATAGTGCCGATCAAGCCCTATTATTACTTGAAAGTGAAAGCTTTGGACAAATCCGTCAAGAAAGTTGGAATTGGTTTGTTCGTATCTTTACGAATCGAGCGATGGCTTTTATTACGATTCAATCGCAAGTTCTTCCGTTGTTAGTTTCTAAAGTAGAAAGTGAGCAATTTTTAACGTTATTGCAACTCTATATACGTGATGCACTTCTTTGTGCGCAAGGGTTAGAAGGGCAACTGATTCAAAGTGATAAGATAGCAACCGTAAAAACCATTGCTGGAAAACTGAGTGTGAAGCAATGGATTCAAGAACATGAAAAAATGACAAAGGCTCTCTCCAAAATACAATCCAATGTAGGAGTTCAGGCCGTATTAGAACAATGGGTTTTACAAATCCCATAATGAAGAAAGAGGAGGTGCGTGAATGCCAAATAGACAGTTATATGATCGAATTGAGAAATTAACGAAACAAACATTATTGCAACTGCATGAGTTAGAGCAGATTTCTTTAGAATTACAAAAGGTCATAGAAGAAAATCATAATTTGATTATGGAAAATCACCACTTGAAAGATCGCTTGGATGCGATGAATTCAAGCACGCACATCTCGAATCAAGTCGTTGAGAAAAAAGAACGTAGTCAATCTGTGATTAATTTAGAAAATATTTATAATCAAGGATTCCATATTTGTAATTTATATTATGGAAAACGTAGAGAAAATGACGAGAATTGCATGTTTTGCACCGAAATCTTATTTGGTGAACATTAAATCTTGGAAGAAAGCAAGATAGTCATAGAAAATACCAATAAAATCATCAAGAGAGCCTATCGAAGGATAGGCTCTTTTGTTATAATAAGAGTGACTTTGTTTTATAGATGGAGGATAAAAAGATGGTAAGACAAGATAAAAAACCAAATGTCATCTTAATTGTCGTGGACCAAATGCGTTCCGATGCATTGTCGATAAACCGCGAAGATGATTTAGTGGTTACACCAACATTAGATATGATGGCTAGTATGGGCTATAACTTTGAAAATGCGTATTCTCCCGTACCAAGTTGCGTACCGGCAAGAGCAGCCCTTTTAACAGGGATGGATCAAGCTTCGAATGGTCGTGTAGGCTATGAGGATGAAGTTCCTTGGAACTATACGAACACCCTTCCTCAAACCTTCAAAGATTTGGGGTATCAAACGGAATGTATCGGGAAAATGCATGTGTATCCAAGTCGTAAACGATTAGGATTTGATCATGTTCTCTTACATGATGGGTATTTACATGTCGACCGTAAGTACAATAAAGCGTATGGAGAAACATTTGAACATTCGAGTGATTATTTAGACTGGATTAAAAAAGAACTTGGAAGCGATGCGGATATCATTGATGATGGAGCAAACTGTAATTCTTGGGATGTTCGTCCATTTGATTGGCCAGAAAAATATCATCCAACGAATTGGATTGTTAGCGAGAGTATTCGCTTCTTGAAGAGACGTGACCCAAGCGTTCCGTTTTTCTTGAAGATGTCGTTTGAGAAACCTCATGCGCCGTTAAATCCTCCTCAATACTTCTTTGATTTATATATGCAAAAGCTAGATGAAAATCTAGATTTACATATCGGAAACTGGGAAAAATTGGAAGAAAAAATTCCAAGTCTCTATGCGAAACGTGGCAAAATTCCTAAAGATGCTCAAAAGCGAATGATTGCTGCGTATTATGCGTTAATCACCCATATCGATAATCAATTAAGTCGCTTCCTAACGGCAGTGGAAGAGTTTGATTTATTAGAAAATACGATTTTTTGGTTTGTGAGTGACCACGGGGATCAGTTAGGGGAACACTATTTATTTAGAAAAGGATATCCATACCAAGGAAGCATTAAAATTCCAGCATTCATTTTCGACCCAGGTAACTTAATCGCTGGGACTAAGAAGAGTGTTAAACAACTCATCAAGATTCAGGACGTATTCCCTTCACTTGTCGAGTTAGCAACAGGCAATACCGTACAAACGGACGGAAAGAGTGTACGTCAATTATTATTTGGTGAATTTGCAGGATGGCGAAACGAATTCCACGGTGAACATAGCCTAGGCGTTGATTCAAGCCAATATATTTTAACCGATGAATGGAAATTTATATGGTTCCCTGTGACAAACGAGTTCCAATTATTTCATATGACGGAAGATCCAAATGAAAAATGGAATCTGATTGCTGAAGAAAAATATACTTCATTGATTCACGAATTTAAAGTGAAACTCGCTCGTTATTTGGAAGGACGAGAAGAAGGATTTGTTCAAGAAGGCAAACTTTGCCCAGTTCCATTAGAAAAAATTGTGTCAACATTAAAAGGAGGAGAGTAGCATGAACTATATTCCTTTAAAAGCAGGCACTTTCCAAATGGGAGATACTGAAAATAGAGGATTTGTTGAAGATCACGAATCTCCTTGCGTGACAAAAGAAGTTCAAGCATTTGAAATGGCTGATACGACGGTAACGAATGAAGAGTTCAAACGATTTGTCGATGAGACAGGCTATCAAACAACAGCAGAACTCATCGGGGATTCCTACGTATTTCATTTGCTTGTCTCTCCAGAGAAAAGAGAAAACTATTCTCATGTATCGGGTTCTTCATGGTGGCTGTTGGTTCCTGGGGCTTGTTGGAAGCATCCTTTTGGACCAGAGTCATCGATTGAGGAAATATTAGATCATCCAGTTGTTCATGTATCTCTTAAAGATGCGTTGGCTTATTGTGAGTGGGCTGGAGCTGGGCTTCCAACCGAAACACAGTGGGAATATGCGGCGCGTGGTGGAACGTCCACTCAGTATCCATGGGGAGAAGAACTTGAACAAGATGGAAAATACCATG
Source organism: Granulicatella sp. 572.rep1_STHE (assembly GCF_001073445.1). Classification (NCBI taxonomy): domain Bacteria; kingdom Bacillati; phylum Bacillota; class Bacilli; order Lactobacillales; family Carnobacteriaceae; genus Granulicatella; species Granulicatella sp. 572.rep1_STHE. The sequence goes on from NZ_JVBO01000014.1 coordinate 4,782, forward strand.
CGAATACTTGGCAAGGAGAGTTTCCAAATCAAAATAGTGAATTAGATGGCTTTTTAGGAACGGCTCCTGTAAAGAGTTTTGAACCTAATGGATACGGCTTATATCAAATGATTGGGAATGTATGGGAGTGGTGCATAAATCATCGCGGAATTCCTTTTGAAGATATTGAGGCAAATGCCGAAGCTCCTCTAAATCTTGAGGTAGAGTATGCCATTCGAGGTGGCTCGTTCTTATGTCATTGTTCTTATTGCAATCGATACCGTGTTGCAGCAAGAAATGGTTCTCCTTGGAATTCTACAGCGAGTCATTTAGGATTTAGATGTATTCGACCGCTCGGAGGGCAATAAATGCAACTCATTATTTATAGCATCATTGTTTTATGTGCCACAATGATTGGAGCCATTACCGGATTAGGTGGTGGAATTATCATCAAACCTGCCTTTGATGTTGTGGGAATGGACACGACGAGTATGATTAGCGTGTATTCTACGGTGGCAGTCTTTACAATGTGCTTAGTCTCTATTTACAAGAGAAGTAAATTAGGTTTTCAAGTGGATAAACACATTGTATTTGGACTGGCATTCGGCTCCATTATCGGTGGGAAAATAGGAGATATTGTCTTTCTCCAAGCTGTTGAAATGATGGGGAATCAATTTGTCAGCATCACTCAATCCATCATTTTGTTTGTGTTATTAGGAGGGATTATTTTATTCACTCTGAACAAAGAGAAGATTCAAACATTAACGGTTTCGAATCTAATAGCCATTATCACTATTGGTCTATGCGTTGGAATCATTTCTGTCTATTTAGGAATCGGAGGGGGACCACTCAATATTGCTTTAATGGTATACTTCTTCTCCATGAAAGCAAAAGAAGCTGCGGCCTATTCAATTGTGATGATTTTCTTTGCACAAATGATGAAGATGACAACAGTGATTTATGAATTCGAAAACTATCAGTCTGTCTCCTTCATCATTCTAGCAATTGCGATATTTGCTGTGCTAGGTGGTTGGATTGGAACGAAAATTCAAGCCAGATTAACCCATGAAACGGTTGAAAGACTTTATTTAGGACTAATGATGGTTCTTCTTATCATGACGGCTTTCAATGTATTTAAATTTATCGTAATATAAAATACCGCCCAAGCAGGATGTGTGTGCTTGGGCGGTATTTTTGTCGAAGCATTCTACTGAGAATGAACTTCCTTATACACGTCTTGTTTTTTGAGGCCAAGATGTTTTGCGACCGCTTTGATGGCTTCTTTTTGTGATAACTGTTGGTGCTCTATAAACCATTCCACTTGTTGAGTAATCGAAAGAGAAGTGTCTGGTGTGTTCTCTTCAGTACCTCCAGATAGTGCTGTTGTCACTTCTTGAGGATTTTTATGACCAATCAAAATACAACATTCGCCTTTCAGTTCTTCTTCCTGGAGTAAATGAACAAGTTCAGAAGCAGTACCTCTAATGAACTCTTCATAACTTTTGGTTAACTCTCGACAGAGAACCACGGATTGACTTTCCCCGTAAACGGTTTGAATGGCCAAAAACGTATCTTTTAGTCTAAACGGTGATTCGTATAAGATGACGGTCTCGCTATGAGTGCGTAACTGTTCTAATGCTTCGATTTTTTCTTTTTTCTTTCGAGGTAAGAATCCATAGAAGTAAAAAGGCTGTGGAACGAGTCCACTGGCAATCAAAGCCGTAATCCCAGCATTTGCTCCTGGAAGGGGAATGACAGGAATAGAGGCTTCGACACAGGCTTGAACCAGTTCAAATCCAGGGTCGCTGATTGAAGGGGTTCCTGCATCGCTCACTTGTGCAATCTTTTTTCCTTCTTGGAGCCACTCAATCACTTGAGGGATGCGTTCCTGCGTATTATGTTCATGAAAACTCTTTTGCGGAGTTTCAATTCCAAAGTGGTTGAGTAATTTTTGTGTATGACGTGTATCTTCGGCTAGAATTAAATCCACATCTCGTAGAGTATTCACAGCGCGGAATGTCATATCTTCTAAGTTTCCAATGGGAGTAGGGACAAGGAAAAGTTTGCCAATTCCTTCAGTCCGATAACTCTTTTGTCTCATCTTGCTTGTCTCCTTCTAAATAGATAATCACTGGACAAGTGACACTTGCGCCAATCGTTTGTAGAAACATTTCTTTTTTGGGGCGAGAGAACTTCTTGAACGCTGCTTCTGCCTTCATCGCTTCTTGTTTCGTGGCGAATTCTTTAGCATAGAGCAGTGTGACGGGGGTTCTCATCCTTGTATATTTGGCACCTTTACCAGCATTATGCGTTGCGATTCTTTTTTCTAAATCAACGGTATAACCGGTGTAAAAGGTTTGATCCTTGCAGAGTAGAACATACATATAGAATTGACTCATGCTTTGTCCCCCCAGAGGATACTTCTGATTTTTTCAGTATATTCTTGTTGCTCATTGAAAACAGTAATCGGTGGTAACACTTTGAGTCCACCAGGAAGGCCGTCCTTCATTAATTCAATAAGGACAATATTGCTGTCTTTTCCTTCTTTCGGATATACAAATTGGACACGTTTAGCTTCCAGTCTGTGCTGCCTTGCTTCTGTTAAGATATCGCTCAATCGGTCAGGTCTATGGACAAGATAGGCTTTTCCTTTCATCTTCAAGAGCCCAGAAATGGTTGAAAGTAAATCTTCTAGTGGCAGGTGCACTTCATGACGAGCAATCGTATAGGCCTCCTTGAGATTTGTCAGATTGGTTTCCTTTACCTTGAAATAAGGCGGATTACAGGTGATGAAATCGACTGAATCTTTGGGAATAATGCCTTTTAAATTTCGAATGTCCTGATGAATAAAAGTAATGCGGTCTTCTAAACCATTTAGTTGAGTGGTGCGCATTGCCATATCATAGAGTTGTTCTTGAATCTCAACAGCGGTAATAGGATTAGTGGTTTTATGACTAAGTAGAAATGCTACTGCTCCATTACCTGAGCAGAGGTCGACGATGGTTGCCTTTCTACGCTCTGCGATAGTTGCAAAATCGGCTAGAAGGACTGCATCCAAAGAAAAAGAGAACACTTCGCGACTTTGGATAATATCGATATTTTCTTTCTCGAGTCGATCAAGTCGTTCATGCGATTTTAATGTAATGGTTTTCTTTCTCAAATTCCTTCCAACTCCTACTATAAACTGTATTCAAAGTGTATCAACAAAACAGCAGTAGCGCAAGATAAAGAAAGAGTGAAGACTTAATTAGAATACAACTTTAGGTTTAGAGAAGTTTGGGATAAAAATCAACCTTAGGACCTATGTTTTTATTTTTAACTTCCTTTACACTAAGGATGTAATCAAGAAACGCCTAAATTTTAAGGGGGAAGAAAATAATGAACCAAAAAGATAGAATTTTAGAACTAGTAGATAAAGGTATTATTTCAGCAGAAGAAGCGGTAGTCCTTTTAGAAAAAATGGGAGACAAGGCAGTAGAAGAGAAAGAACAACCTACAACAAGTCAATTGGATTCTATTATGGAAGGTGTGGCGAGTGCTTTCACTAAGTTTTCAGCAGAAAGTGATCAAACAGACGAAGCCATTCAAACAATTTTAAAACGAACAAAAGAAATTGATCGTCGAATCGACGAAATCAGAACCGCTAGCCAATTAGAATCGTTAACGGTAGATGAAGAAATGGAACTCGTTCGATTAGAAGAAGAAGCGGAGCAATTAAGTAATCAATATAAGAGCTTACTTCAAGAAAAGAAAAAAGCTGATGAAAAAATGAAGGCAAAGAAAAAAGAAGAATGGGAAGAAACCATTCAAAAAGCGAAGAAGAAAGTACAAGAAACAGACTGGGAAGAAAAAACAAGAAGAACAGCAGGAAGCATTACTTCATGGGCTGCTAAATTTACAGATTCGATTGCAGCTACTGTTCAATCTGTTATAAACTCTGTAGAAGTCAACAAACCTTATACACAAGCGAAAAATGGTAAGAAAGTTCCTTATCATTTCCACCAAGTCATTGATGAAGCAAGTATCCTTGATTTTAAAGTCGCAAACGGAATTATCCGTGTGAAGTCAGTTCCAGGAAATGAAATGACAATTGAAGGGGAATGCCGAGTAGCTTCACAAGATGAAGAATATTTCGATGCGGAATCGTATATTAGAGACCGTGTAAAGGTTGAGGTAGATGAAGATACCATCTTTATTAAGAGCTTGAGTAAACAAGTTTACTGCGATTGGACCATCTCTTTACCAGAAAAAGAATATGATTATGTTTCGATGAAAGGCTTAAACACAACGCTTCATCTAAAAGAATTAAAAGGGAAAGATTATTACTTAGAAAGTAATAACGGAAATATTTTCCTAAAAGATGTCACAGGGGTTTTATTAGAGTCTGAAATTGTCAATGGGAACCTAAAATATGAACAATTAGATTTTAAAGATATCGTTTCTGAAACGGTGAACGGAAATATTAGCTTAGAAGGAGAATTCCGTGGAGCAAAATTTGAAACGGTAAATGGTAATATTAAAGTAGAAATTACTAGTCCACAAACGAAAAAAGTGGATGTTGAGACAGCAAATGGGAATGTAAAAATTAGTTTAGCCGAAGAATTAGGCTTAGAAGCGAATTTAGAAACATCTCTAGGAAGTCTCCACTTTGATGAAACGATCTTTGAAGTCATTAAACAAAGAAAAGATTTAACAGAAAGAACAGCAGTGATTTGTAAGCAAAAAGAATTTATGCCACAAGTAGTTGCAGAAACAACAACTGGTAATATTCATGTAAATCAGCTACAATCAAAGACAGATAGTAAGAAAGAGGGATAAATAAAATGAAAAAGTTGAGAAGATCCAGAAATAACCGAATTTTTTGTGGAGTAATGGGAGGAATTGCGGAATACTTTGAAGTAGATCCAACAATTGTTCGTGTTCTATTCTTGATTTTTTGTTGGACTGGTTTTCCAATCTTCCTCTATATATTACTTGCTATCATAATTCCAGAAGGGGGTTCTGAGTATCGTCGTCATAATCGACAAGATACTTACTACTATACTTCTAGAAATAATCGTCCTCGTAAAACTGCTCGAAAAGTAGAAGATGAGGATAATGATGATTGGAGTGATTTTTAGTGTCATTTACTAAAAAAATTGCCATTAATACATTAGGATTTTTGGTAATTGCATGGTTTGTTCCACAATTTATCGTTACAAACTGGGTAGCAGCGCTTATTGCAAGTATCGTTCTTGCGGTACTAAACTTATTTGTTAAACCGATTTTATTCCTTTTAACATTGCCAGTAACGATTGTAACGTTTGGATGCTTTAGCTTTGTGTTAAATGCGATGATGTTAAGTATTACATCATGGTTTGTCGGACCGGGATTCTCATTTTCAAGTCCGCTGATTACCTTAGTGGTGAGCATTCTATTAACGATTTTCCAACGCTTTGTTGAAAATCTAACAGATTAATGCAACAAAAAAGCGCCTTGTAAAGGCGCTTTTTTGTTGACTTCAATTAATATTTTACAACCGTCAATTGACCGTTATTGTATTCTGCAAGGAATACTTCAGAAGGATCTTGAATATCTTGGGCAGCAAGTTGTTCCATCACCCATTCTTCAGTTTTATCAATAACTTCTAAAATGTTATGTTGAATAACTCCATCTGTAATGAGAGGATATTTTGGATTTTCTTCTCCAGTTTTCGTAAGAATTAATTGTCCATTTTGCTCTAAAATGGCACTTTTTACATCACGAATGGAGTAGACGCCTTGTGCACGTAACTTAAAGGCTACTTCTTGTGCTGTTAGACCGGCTAGGCGGACATTTTCAACATCAATTTTCCCATGTTTAATTAATTGTAAAGGTTCACCGTCAAGCATCTTCTTCACTGTACGATTATTTGTTTTTACCCAGCGAAGGGTTAGTACTAACGCAAACCAAATTAATAAGATGATGCAGTATTGTAAGATGGTAATGGATGGATTATAAATCACACCCCCGAGAATTCCCCCGAGTACATAGTTTTGTATTTGGTCACTTGCAGATGTAGGGGCGAGGTTTCCTTTCCCAGTGTAGTTGATTACAACAATTAATGATAATAGTCCAAGTGCAAGTTTGATTGCGACATCGATATATGAAAGGTTCAACTTATTCAGCCTCCTTAATCGTAACTTTTGGATTTTGCAATTCCATTTTTTCGAGTAGGTAATGTTCCGGGCTATCTCCTGTTAATACTCGATAGAATTGATCGCCAACTTTGACGATGGCTCCATCCTTTGCGGCTTCAGTATTAATATAGACATCTTCTTTATTAACATGTAAATCTTGAGCGATCGTTTCAACGAAGCGAAGGGCTCCAGAATATTGATTTTCTGAATTTTTAGAAGACTGTAAGTCAGCAATCTTAGAACCAGCAAGAATTAAGACACCGATGACGGCGATTAATGCTAATTCGCGAAATTTTGTGTCTTGTTTATTTTTAAAATAACGATATAAGGCAATTGCTAAAATAACAATGACAAAAAGTGTCAGTCCTAATTGAATATAATCAATTTGTTGAACTTTACTTTTTAAAAATTCATATGAATAAAATACCATGTTTTTTCCTCCTATTCAGAAACTTAGACTATTATATAAAATCCTATAAAATATTCAAGTAGGTTGCTCAATTTTTTTAAAAAAATATTTTTTAGATTATTTGGCAGAATGAACAGAAGTTTAATAAATTCTAAAAGCATACAAGAAAGCGCTCAAATATGGTATAGTAGAAGGGTATAAAGAAATGAGGGATAATATGAAAAGTGTTACGGTTAGAGAATTAATCAAGAATATTCATTTAAAACCAATTTATGGAGAGGAGTATCTTGACCGTCCAATCGTTACAAGTGAAATTTCAAGACCGGGATTAGAATTAGCAGGATTTTTAAATTTCTATCCAGCAGAACGTATCCAGTTATTAGGTCGTACAGAAACTTCTTTTGTGGCATCCATGGATGAAGGGATTCGATTAGAAGTGATGGAACGTCTTTGTAAACCAGAGACACCATGTTTTATTATTTCAAGAAAACTAGAACCGCCAAAAGAGCTTGTTGAAGCAGCAGAAAAAGCACAGATTCCTATCTTACAAGCTTCTTCAAAAACGACTCAGGTTTCTAGTAGTGTGACAAATTTCTTAGAAGGTAGACTAGCTGAACGTTTCTCAATGCATGGGGTACTACTAGATGTATTTGGGATTGGATTACTTATCACTGGTGAAAGTGGAGTGGGTAAATCAGAAACGGCCTTAGAATTGGTTCAAAAAGGACACCGTCTTGTTGCGGATGACCGTGTAGAACTGTATCACTATGATGAACTAACCTTAATCGGGGAAGCGCCAGAGATTTTAAATAACTTGATTGAAATTCGTGGTGTTGGGATTGTTGATGTGATGACGCTATTTGGAGCAGGAGCTATTTTAGATTCTAAGCAAGTAGACTTAGTGGTTCATCTTGAAAATTGGACCCCTGATAAGAAATACGATCGATTAGGTGGAAATATGGAAAATGTCGAAATTTTAGGAGTTGAAATTCCTAAAATTCGTATTCCAGTGAAGACAGGTCGAAATGTATCAATTATTCTTGAAGTAGCCTGTATGAACTTCCGCGCTAAAAAAATGGGCTTTGATGCTACAGAAAACTTTACGAATCGATTATCTAAATTGATTGAAGAAAATAAAGAAGTTTAGGAGTAAACAGTAAATGAATTTATTAGAAAAGGCTTTGACCATTAATCCAATTGCTTTTGAAATTGGAGGGTTACAAGTACGATGGTATGGCATTATTATTGCCTTTGGAATCTATTTAGCAACGACTTTAGCAGATAGGGAAGCTACCAGAAAAGGATATCGAAAAGATTTTATCATTGATTTGGTATTCTGGGCAGTGCCTCTTGGATTTGTTGGAGCAAGATTGTATTACATTCTTTTTGAATGGCAATATTATTTAGCAAATCCAGCCGAAATTATTCAAATTTGGCATGGTGGTATTGCAATTTACGGGGGAGTCATTGCAGGGGCAGCAACGGTGTATTGGTTTGCTAAAAAAGAGAAAGTTTCTTTTGCGTTACTTCTTGATATTTTGGCTCCTGTTGTATTGCTGGCTCAGTCAATTGGTCGCTGGGGGAACTTTACGAATCAAGAGGCTCATGGAGAGGTTACAACCCGTGCTTTCTTAGAAGGATTGCATTTACCAAACTTTATTATTGAACAAATGCAGATCAATGGAGCTTATTACCAACCAACGTTCTTATATGAATCACTTTGGTCGTTTGTCGGAGTTCTTATTTTATTCTATCTACGCAGACGTAAAGGGGTAAAGGTAGGAGAAATAGCGGCTGGCTATTTAATTTGGTATTCATTTGGTCGTTTCTTCATCGAAGGAATGCGTACAGATAGCCTCTGGATGTTTAACGTCATTAGAATTTCTCAACTAGTTTCAATCGTATTATTCCTACTAGGAATTGGTCTGATTATTGTAAGAAGACGTCGAGTGCCAGCGGTTCCGGATTATGTCTCTATCGATAATCCACAATCTCCAATATTATTCGGAAAAGTGTAAAGGGGTTTTGATATGAAAAAAATCGCCATTTTAGGAGCTGGTTCTTGGGGAACTGCATTAGCGATGGTGCTAGCAGAAAACCAACATGAAGCTCGACTTTGGGGAAATAATGAAGCTCAAATTAAAGAAATTAATGAGCGCCATACGAATGAACATTTCTTACCTGGGGTTTTCTTAGATCCTTCGATTAGAGGTTACTTAGATTTAGCAGAAGCGGTAAAAGATGTGGATGCGATTTTATTCGTACTTCCAACAAAAGCGATTCGTATAGTGGCTAAGCAATTAAATGACTTGCTCAAGAATAAACCAATGATTATTCATGCAAGTAAAGGGTTGGAGCAGGAAACGTATAAACGTATCTCAGAAATTTTAGCAGAAGAATTGGACCGTGATCGCTACGAGGATATCGTAGTGTTATCTGGACCAAGTCATGCAGAAGAAGTTTCAAGACGCGATATTACGACGATTACTGCTGCGTGTGAAAATATAGAGTCTGCAAAATACGTACAAAAATTATTCAGCAATTCATTTTTCCGTGTATATACGAATACTGATTGCGTCGGAGTTGAAATGGGAGCTGCACTTAAAAACGTGATTGCGGTTGGCGCAGGGGCTCTTCATGGTCTAGGCTATGGGGATAATGCAAAAGCGGCCTTGATGACAAGAGGATTAACAGAAATCAGTCGTCTTGGAGTTGCTTTTGGAGCAGATCCGCTGACTTTTATTGGACTTAGTGGGGTAGGAGACTTAATTGTTACTTGTACGAGTATTCATTCTCGTAACTGGAGATGTGGGGATCAAATTGGGAAAGGAATTCCACTTCCAACGATTCTAGAAAATATGGGAATGGTTGTTGAAGGGGTCGAAACTTGTAAAGCAGTGTATGCATTGGCAAAAGAAAAAAATATTGAAATGCCAATTACAACTGCTGTATACAATGTGTTATATAACGGACACGATGTTCGTAAAGAAATTCAATGCCTAATGGGGCGTGAATATAAATCAGAAGCATCCATCAAAGAACACCAATAAGCTGATCGGAGGACAAACAGATGCAAAAAGTGAGAAAAGCGGTCATTCCAGCTGCAGGACTTGGAACTCGTTTCCTACCAGCAACTAAAGCGATGGCAAAAGAAATGTTACCAATCGTGGACAAACCTACGATTCAATATATTGTAGAGGAAGCTCTAGCATCAGGAATTGAAGATATTTTAATTGTGACTGGTAAGAGCAAACGTCCAATTGAGGATCATTTTGACTCAAACATCGAATTAGAGTCAAACCTTGAAGCCAAAGGAAAGAAAGAGTTATTAGAACTCGTTCAAGAAACAACAGGAATTAACTTATACTTTGTTCGTCAATCCTATCCAAAAGGATTAGGAGATGCGGTACTTCAAGCAAAAGCCTTTGTCGGAGGAGAACCCTTTGTGATCATGCTTGGAGACGATATTATGCGTGATGAAGTTCCTTTAACCAAACAATTGATTGAAGGATATGAAAGAACTCATGCTTCAAATATTGCCGTCATGGAAGTGCCTCATGAAGAAACGTATAAATATGGAATTATCGATCCAGAAAGTGAAGTAGAAGATGGATTGTACAATGTTCGTCGTTTCGTTGAAAAACCAAAACCTGAAGAAGCGCCAAGTAATTTAGCCATTATCGGTCGCTATTTATTAACACCAGAAATTTTTGATATTTTAGAAAAACAAGAACCTGGTGCAGGTGGAGAAGTTCAATTAACAGATGCCATTGATACATTGAACTTAACGCAAAGAGTATTTGCTAAGCAATTTAAAGGCGAACGCTTTGATGTGGGGGATAAGTTTGGATTCATGAAGACAAGTATTGAATTTGGATTAGAACATCCAGAAATCAAAGATAGCTTAAAAGAATACGTAATCGCATTAGGGAAGAAACTAGAAGGAAATGCTAGTGAGCAATAAAGTTGCCCAATTGATGTTCGTATTTTAAACTGAAATGGAAGGAGAGCGTTGGACTATGTCTCAGCGCTCTTAGTTTATACAAAAGGAGAATCTCTGATGGAAGAAAGAACAATTTATGATGTAGTCATTATCGGAAGTGGCCCTGGTGGGATGACAGCGGCACTTTATACTTCTCGTGCGAATTTAAAAACGTTAATTTTAGAAAAAGGTGTTCCTGGAGGAGAATTATTAAATACTTCAGATGTAGAAAATTACCCTGGTTTCCCTACAATTTCTGGGCCAGAATTAGCGGACAATATGTATAAAGGTGCAATGCAATTCGGTGCAGAATATGCTTATGGCCAAGTGTCTAAAATCGAGCTAGACGGAGACGTTAAAGTGATTACTGCTGGTAAAAAAACTTACTATGCATATGCAGTAGTGATTGCGACTGGTTCCTATCACCGTAAATTAGACGTTCCTGGTGAAGAAGAATATGCCGGACGTGGGGTTTCTTACTGTGCGGTATGTGATGGAGCATTCTTCAAAGATAAGAAAATCTTCGTCATTGGGGGAGGAGACTCAGCGGTTGAAGAAGGAACGTATTTAACACAATTCGGGAAAAGCGTGACTATCGTTCACCGTCGCGATCAATTACGTGCACAAAAAGTATTGCAAGACCGAGCATTCGCCAATGAAAAAATCGACTTTTTATGGAATTCAACCGTTGAAGAATTCGTAGGAGACGGTTCTAAAATCACAGGCGTTCGCGTAAAAGATGTGAATACAGGCGAAGTAACAACGCATGACGCGGATGGTGTCTTCATTTACGTTGGTTTATTACCAGTTTCAGATCCATTTAAAGACTTAAATATCACAAATGCAGAAGGTTGGATCGTGACAAACGAGCAAATGGAAACTTCTATTCCTGGGATTTTTGCAGTCGGCGATGTTCGTCAAAAAACATTACGTCAAATCACAACAGCTGTTGGAGATGGCGGACAAGCAGGACATATGGTCTATAATTACGTGGAAGAAATTAAAGAAAAACAATAACATTCACAGAAAGGTCCTATCATAGTTGTAGCTATGATAGGGCATTTTTTATTGGAAACAAAGTGGAAAGAAAAAGAGAGAGGTGACCCGCTTTTCAATATAATTACAATAATGTGAAATGAAATACTTTTCAGAAAAATTATGATAGAATAATAAAAATGTGAAAGGTGGTGTATGAATGAGCAAAAATATCATAAAAGGACTAGTATTTACATTTTTGGGATTAACATTAATAGCGTGTTCACGTAGGTCAGGACAAACAGCAGATAATTCTGCTCCGGGAGTTCAAATTTCCAATAATCAATCTTCAACGACAGAGTCCAAAGGGGAAAAAGTAGAAAATACGACAAAATCTCCAGATACAACAAATTCTTCGAAGGTTGAAACAACCACTGTAGAACAAAAAACTACAGTAGAACAAAAAAGTGGAAATACACTTGCGAAACAAGCGATTGCAGAGATTGAAAAAAGAAAGAAAGTCGTTCTAAATGAGAACTATGACATTATTATTCAAGCTCAAACAAGCGATACCATCGATTTACAAATTCGACATGAGGAACGTTCTTCGACGTCAATTTATGGATTTTTTAGATATCATGCTAAAGACCATAAGCTAGAGGAGATGGATAGTCTCACCGGAGAATATAAAGTAGTCGAGTAATTTAGGAAAGAAGGGGTCAATATGACAAATACAGTAAATTTAGATTGGAATAATTTAGGATTCGATTATATTAAGACAGACTTACGCTTCATCAGCTATTACAGAGATGGACAGTGGGATGAAGGCGCATTGATTGAAGATAATGTATTAAAGGTTGACGAAGCTGCAACTGCACTTCACTATGGACAACAATGTTTTGAAGGGTTAAAAGCATACCGTTGTAAAGATGGCAGCATTAACTTATTCCGTGTGGATCAAAATGCAGCTCGTATGGCTCGTTCTTGCCGTCGATTACTCATGCCTGAATTCCCTGAAGAACGCTTTGTAGAAGCTGTGAAAAAAGTGGTGAAGGCAAACGAACAATGGTTACCACCTTACGGAACTGGAGGAAGTTTATATATCCGTCCGTTCATGATTGGGGTTGGAAACAATGTAGCGGTTCGTCCAGCAACGGAATATATTTTCTCAATCTTTGTAATGCCAGTAGGAGCTTATTTCAAAGGTGGATTAACACCAACGAACTTCATCGTTTCTGAATATGACCGTGCAGCACACGTAGGTACAGGGGCTGCTAAAGTCGGCGGGAACTATGCAGCAAGCTTGCTGCCAGGGAAAGAAGCCAAAGAACGTCATTTCAGCGACTGTATTTACCTTGATCCGTTGACACATACAAAAATTGAAGAGGTAGGAGCTGCAAACTTCTTCGGAATTACAAAAGATAATCAATTTATCACCCCTTACTCTCCATCCATCTTACCAAGTATTACGAAATATTCATTACTATGGTTAGCAGAGCACCGTTTAGGAATGACTGTAAAAGAAGCAGATGTGTATGTTGATCAATTAGATATTTTTGCTGAAGCAGGAGCCTGTGGTACAGCTGCAGTTATTTCTCCGGTTGGTGGAATTCAAAATGGGGATGACTTCCATGTGTTCTATTCAGAAACAGAAGTGGGGCCAGTAACAAGACGTTTATATGATGAACTAGTAGGAATTCAGTATGGGGACGTAGAAGCTCCAGAAGGTTGGATTCAAAAAGTTTTATAGGAATAAATTTTTTGAATCCGTGGTATTGTGAATTGACAAAGCGAACGGCATTTGTTAATATATACCAGTATGAAACTCAATGAGTTAATGAAATAAATTGAATGAGAGGTGTCATCCATGCGTATCAACATTTTATTAGAATGTGCTGAAACAGGTGAACGTTTATACTTAACAAGCAAAAACAAACGTAACAATCCAGAGCGTTTAGAATTAAAAAAATATTCTCCAAAATTACGTAAACACGTTGTCTTCAAAGAAACTAAAAAATAATTTTGAGAAATTCCAAAGAGTTAGGCTGGTGCCTAACTCTTTTTTTGTGCTTTGGTAAACAGACTGCAGGTCTTTTATGAATCATTTGGATCTCTATAGTAGCTACAATAGCTGTATCGGCGTGAGCCTTGGGTCTCACTGCCTATCAAGCCTCAAAGTAGGAGTAAGGAATCAATTCCTACCTCCTACTAATTCGCATCGATTACACTCGCTATTGTCGCTACTATGGACCAAATGATTCTTCAGACCTGCTTGTATAAAAATGTTAGGGAGTGCTTAACTTTTGAATTGCTTATTTTTTGTTTCATTGAGAACGTGTTTAGAAATTTTGTCTCGGAGGGAACGGAAGCAAGTTTGTGTGTGCTTCGTACGGGCTAAAAAACGAATGAGGAGCTTCTTTAAGGTTTTGTTCTAGTTTCTTTAAAATCACGTGCTTTAAAATTTTGTTTGCAAAATAATAGGAAGTTATTTATTCATCAAATCTGGTGAAGGGAGACAGAGCAGGACACTTTTTCTACCTTATAAGAATGCACAGAGGCTCGCGAAGGGACATGGGATTCTATAATAGTAGTAATAGGGGCTGGCACTAAAAGCGAATTAGCGGGAGTTAGGAAGGGTTCCTTACTCCCGCTTTGAGTTTTAGAGGTGAGAGACTTTGGCTCGAACCGGTGCCCTATTACCGCTATTATGAAGACATCCCATGTCCCAAAAGCGAGCCTTTATACTCTTAGAGAAAAGCAGAAAAGTTGAATTGTTCGTGGTATGTGTTCACACAGGTAAGGATATCATGTATACTAGAACAGGTGATTATTTTGGAAAAACAAAATTTTATAACGACGGGGCATATTAATCGTGTAATTTTAACGATTGCGACTCCGCTAATGATAAACAATTTAATTCGGACTTTATACAATTTGACGGATGGATTATATGTGGCGCAACTGTCAGCAGAAGATTTTGCGGCAACAGCGTTTATTTGGCCGTTGAATTTTTTATTTATTTCTCTTGGAATGGGGATAAGCGTTGGGGCAACCGCGCTGATTGCTCAATACTTTGGAGCAGGAAAATTTAGAGAAGCTAAACGTTATGCGGGGAATGCGATGATTTTGACGTATTTCTTTGGATTCGTGTTATCCGTGATAGGCTATTTCTTAGCACCTCTATTCGTGGAATGGATGGGGGCAGAGGGCACTTTTTTAGCAAAATCCGTAGCGTATTTGAAAATTAACTTCATTGGACTTTTCTTTGATTTTTGCTACTTTGGCTATCAATCCTTGCTAAATGCACAAGGAAGAACACGTACGATTACAATGATTAGTGCGGCTTCTTCTATTTCAAATGTAATTCTAGATCCTATCTTTATTTTTGCGACAATTCCTTTTGTAGGCCTTACCGGGTTAAACTGGGGAATTGAAGGAGCTGGTTGGGCAACGGTCATTGCTAAAGTGTTGTTACTAGTGCTTGCCATTCGTGCGGTTCGTAAGGAATCGGAAATTCAAATCTATTTGAAACACGTCAAAGTGGATAAAGAAGTGATGAAAGAAATTCTCAAAGTCGCATGGCCATCTGCATTTGGGTATGGAGGAGCGGCATTAGGATTCACGGTTTTAAATGGATTGATTCAGTCTTATGGAACGTCAGTACTTGCTGCGTACTCGATGGTAAACCGCATCTCGGATTTACTGACGCAACCACAGATGGGAATCGGGGCGGCGCTAACAGCTATTATCGGACAAAATATGGGGGCAGGACTTTATGACCGTGCGCATGCCATCTTTAGACGAGCATTACTATGGGTGCTGATGATTTCAACAGTTGGCTGTGTGGTTGTCTTCTTCTTCCAATCTCCTATTCTTGGAATCTTTATTAAAGACAGAAGCGATGCTGTTCTTTGGGCAAATGCCGTTGAGTATTTAAACTATACCGCCTTTATCATTTTCTTCATGGGCTTATTTTCAGCGTACAACGGATTCTTCCAAGGATGTGGCGTGACGAAATACTCCATGAACATGTCAGTTGGACGTCTTTGGATCTTGCGCCTCCCAATTATTTGGGTGCTCGGAGCCTTTACAGCACTCGGGGCTACCGGTGTATGGATTGCCATGTTATTGTCAAATGCGTTAACGGTTCTTTATGGACATATCGTCTATAAGACAAAAGACTGGAGTACATTACATTATGCGAAAGGAGAGAAAACGTGATTAAAGATTTTATTCATTATTACAAACCCTATAAGAAGTTATTCTTACTCGATTTTACATGTGCGGTAATCGTGGCCATTCTCGAGCTTGCCTTTCCAATAATGGTGAGAAGTGTTATCGATAAGATTGTACCGTCTCAAAATTTACAACAAATTCTACTCGTGGGAGCTGGATTACTTGCGCTGTATGCCTTCTCGACAACTTTGAACTTTATTGTCGTGTACATGGGGCATATTTTAGGGATTAATATTGAAACGGATATGCGCCGTGAGTTATTCGCGAAGGTCCAAAAACAATCCTTCTCGTTTTTCGATAATATGAAAATCGGGGAATTGATGAGCCGCTTATCGAGTGATTTATTCGATATTAGCGAACTAGCTCACCATGGCCCAGAAGAATTTTTTATTGCAATTATGACCTTGATAGCTTCATTCTTCTTAATGTACCAAGTGCATCCAACGCTTGCACTATTGACGATTTTCTTCGTACCGATTATTGCAGTGGCTCTTGCGGTATTTAACCGCCGCATGTCTCGTATTAATCGAAATATCTACAAGGGATTAGCTAACTATACGGCTGGTCTAGAAAATGTACTGAGCGGAATGCGAGTGGTGAAGGCTTTTGCCAACGAAAGCCATGAGCAACAACTCTTCGAAGAACTTATTCAAGAGTATCGTTCGAATAAAATTGCGTTCTATCGCACGATGGGAACGAGCAGTAGTTTCAACTACTTATTAATGCGTAGTATTAACCTCTTCAGCTTAATCGTGGGGGCGTACTTCACGGTCATCGGCGATTTAACAGCTGGAGAATTAGTCGGTTATATCTTACTGTCCAATGTATTCGTAGGACCGATTAATAAGATGAACTCCATGATTGAGTTGTATCCAAAAGGGTTTGCGGGATTCCGTCGTTTCAAAGAATTAATGAATGTCGAAATCGATATTGAAGACGCACCCGATGCCATTCCTGCTCCACCGTTTGAAGGACGAGTGGAATATAAAAACGTGGGATTCGGATACGAAGAAGATAAGAAAGTGTTAGAACATATCAATTTAACGGTCGAACCAGGGCAAACCGTTGCCTTCGTTGGACCAAGTGGGGTTGGGAAGACAACGCTTGTGAACTTACTTCCATGTTTCTATGATTTAAAAGAAGGGGAAATCTTGGTCGATGGAACAAACATCAATCGTTTCACCTTACAATCGCTTCGCCGTCAAATCGGTATCGTGCAACAAGATGTGTTCCTCTTTAATGGAACGATTCGCGAAAATGTGTTGTACGGAAGACTCGATGCAACGGACGAAGAAGTAGACCGTGCGATTGAGCAAGCAAAACTAAAAGAAGTCATCGAAGATTTAGAAGATGGAGTAGACACGCATATTGGAGAACACGGTGTGAAGTTATCCGGTGGACAAAAACAACGCCTCTCAATTGCCCGTATTTTCTTGAAGAATCCTTCTATTTTAATCTTGGATGAGGCCACAAGTGCGCTCGATACTCAAACGGAGAAGTTTATTCAACAATCTTTTGACGAGTTAGCAAAAGGAAGAACGACGTTTATTATCGCTCACCGTCTGGCTACGATTAAAAATGCAGACCGTATTATTGTTGTCACTGAAGAGGGACTGACAGAAGACGGCACTCATGAAGAATTACTTGCACAAAACGGTGCGTATGCGGCTTTATACAAAGCACAATTTAAATAGTAGAAAAATGCGGAGTAGGAATTCGTTTCTTGCTCCGTATTTGTTTGAGCCTTTTTGAAATTATCGCAAACTATGATACAATGACCCAGAGAAAACTTAAGGAGAACGTTGATGAGTATTTTAAATGTAGAAAAATTAACACACGGCTTTGGTGAAAGAGCCATCTTCAATGATGTAAGCTTCCGTCTATTAAAAGGGGAACACATCGGACTCGTTGGAGCAAACGGTGAAGGAAAATCAACCTTCATGAATATCGTGACAGGTCAATTACAACCCGACGAAGGAAAAATTGAATGGTCTAAAAATGTGAAAGTTGGATACTTGGACCAGCATACGGTCCTTGAACCAGGCATGACGGTTCGCAGTGTCCTTCAAAAAGCCTTCGACGATTTATTCGTGGCAGAAGCGCGTATCAATGAATTGTATATGGCAATGGGAGACGCAAATGAAGACGAGATGAACGCGATGCTCGAAGAAGTGGGAGAGTTGCAAGAGCGACTAGATAGCCACGACTTCTATATTCTCGATGCGAAAATCGATGAAGTAGCTCGTGCATTAGGCGTTGCAGCATTTGGGATGGATAGCGACGTGAGTGAACTCAGTGGTGGTCAACGTACGAAAGTATTACTGGCAAAACTATTATTAGAAAAACCAGATATTTTATTACTTGACGAGCCAACAAACTACCTAGACGCAGAACATATCGAATGGTTAAAACGTTACTTACAAGAATACGAAAATGCATTTATTCTAATTTCGCATGATATTCCATTCTTAAACAGTGTAGTCAACTTGATTTACCATATGGACAATCAAGAGCTGAACCGTTATGTGGGGGACTATGATCAGTTCCAAGAAGTGTATGCGATGAAGAAAGCGCAACTAGAAGCGGCGTATAACCGCCAGCAAAAAGAGATTGCGGACTTGAAGGATTTCGTAAACCGGAACAAGGCGCGCGTGGCAACACGTAATATGGCGATGTCACGTCAGAAGAAACTGGATAAGATGGAAGTCATCGAATTAGCCAGCGAGAAGCCAAAACCAAAATTCGAATTCAAGACTTCTAGAGCTCCTGGTCGTTACATCTTCCAAGCCGAAGATTTAGTGATTGGATACGATCGTCCACTAACAGGACATGTGAATCTTGAAATGGAACGTGGCCAAAAGATTGCCATTGTCGGTGCAAATGGGATTGGGAAAACGACACTACTCAAGAGTTTATTAGGAATTATTAAGCCATTGAATGGAAAAGTAACACGTGGGGACTATATCGACCTTGGGTATTTCGAACAAGAAACACCAAAAGGAAATCGTAAAACAGCCTTAGAAGAAATCTGGGATACTTTCCCATCGATGACACAACCAGAAGTACGTGCGGCGCTCGCTCGTTGTGGATTAACCAGTAAGCACATCGAGAGTCAAGTGCAAGTACTAAGTGGGGGAGAACAAGCAAAAGTTCGCTTCTGTAAGTTAATGAATGAAGAGTCAAACGTGCTCGTACTCGACGAACCGACAAACCACTTGGACGTTGATGCAAAAGAGGAATTAAAACGCGCCTTACAAGAATATAAGGGAAGCATTTTAATGGTTTGCCATGAGCCAGAATTTTATGAAGGTTTAGCAACGGATATCTGGGATTTTTCTTCATTATAAGAAGCCTGTAGACAGAAACTAGTTTCAAAATGATTAGAGGTAAGAGAAAATTCTTCTTACCTCTTTTTTGCGAGATAATATCAATAGACTTCACTCTAATAAAATTGTATATTATTCTATATTATTATGTTTATTTATAGAAGGGGAGGTAAATATGAAACAAAAACAAAAATGGCTCATTTTATTGGTTACTGTAATGTCACTCTTTTCATTAATTTTTTTTAGCAAATGAACAATCCGTTGCCTCTGAAGTAAAAGAACTTGAAAAAGTCGTGACAGGTGTTACTTTATTAGATCAATTAGACAATACATTAGAACCTGACAAAGATGGAGTGTATCAATTAAGAACGAATCAAGGATATCGATTGAGAATGACCTTTGATTTGTCAAAATATAATGGGAATCTATCAAATGGTGATAATTTTAAAATAAATATTCCTGCACCTGTATCATTATACGGAAATAATGATATGGAATTAGTCGACCCTACTACTAATGTGACAATTGCGGATTTGAAGTTTAACGATAATGGAGACGAACAAGGGGGTACCATCACGGTTACTCTTAAAAATCTAGAGGAGTACTTAAAAGCGAAGGGTGCGAACGTCGTTAAGGATGTTAATGGAAATTTCTCTCTAAACTTTTTATACAAAAAAGACCTTACGAATCATAAATTAATATTAGATTCTAAGTCGTTAGTAGAGACTTTTGAACAAACCCATACAACAACGACACAACAAGTAAGACCAACAGTTGGGTATGAAAACTTCGCAAAAAATGGGGGCACAGCCCAAAAAATTTCTTGGACTTCTGATAAGCTAAAAGAAATTGGTTCAGTAAGTTCTGGTCAGTTCCTTTCAAGATGGAGAGTTCGTGTAAATACGGGGGGACAAGATTACGGCCCTAACTTGGTATTAAACGATGACTTACCAAATGACCCAAGTGTTGCAGCTATTCAATATATTCCAGAATCGTTAAAAGTGTACAGTTCTCCTTCTCTAACAGATAGAACATCTGCGACTCAAACAGACTCGGTTCTATTAACAGAAGGGGTCGAATATACCGTTAATTGGAATGAAAATTATACGAATTTTAGTGTGACTTTTAAAGATGGTTCTCAAAAATATTATGTAACTTATGATACTACGACACCAAATAATGGTGAGAAGGTAAAAAATGTTATTACACTTGCTAAACAAGATGGAACATTATTAACACAAAGAAGTAATGTTACAAGAACTGCTTTTGAAGCAACAGCAACTTCTTTGTATTCAGGGACGATTGTTGCGTCAACTGCGTATCAAATTCGAATTGTAAAAGTAGATACCTTTAAACTAAACCCTGTTGCTGGTGCAGTATATGAAATTACAGATCCAGATGGTGAAAAATTTGAAGTAACAACGAATGAAAAAGGGCTTGCTACTTCAAAAGCATTTGATGCAAAATATGTTGGTCAAACTTTTACGATTAAAGAGAAAAAAGCACCTGCTGGATATGAGATCGATGACAAAACATATACTTTGGTTCTTGGAAAAGATGGGGTGTCTTTAAACTTAAAAGATAAGCCAATTACGACGACAACTACGACAACGACAACAACGGAAGCACCAACGACAACAGTAGCGCCTACAACAACGGAAGCACCAACAACAACGGAAGCTCCAACGACAACAGTAGCGCCTACAACAACGGAAGCTCCAACAACGACGGAAGCACCAACAACAACAGTAGCGCCTACAACAACGGAAGCTCCAACAACAACGGAAGCACCGACGACAACAGTAGCGCCAACGACAACAGTAGCGCCTACAACAACGGAAGCTCCAACAACAACGGAAGCTCCGACGACAACAGTAGCGCCAACAACAACGGAAGCACCGACGACGACGGAAGCACCAACGACAACAGTAGCGCCTACAACAACGGAAGCTCCGACGACAACAGTAGCGCCAACGACAACAGTAGCTCCTACAACGACGGAAGCTCCGACAACAACATCTGTTTCAACAACAGTTACTACGACGGAGTCTAGAACGGATAGTCTAAACACTACTCAAAACTCAACAAGTAATTCAGGCGTCATCAACGGAATCCCTTCTGAGGACACTTCGAAGGAAGATTCTCAAAAGGACTCAGAGTTGCCAAATACTGGAACATCTGTTGGAAATACTGTTATGGTAGCGATGATGCTAATTCTTTCAGCAACAACTCTTCTTTTCTTTAGAAAAAAAGAGGCTTTCAATAAATAATAGATAAATAAAAAAAGAAGCAGAAATTTCTGCTTCTTTTTTATTGAATCAATGATTTTAGAGCCGCCTAGGGGAGTCGAACCCCTGTTATAAGAACCGGAATCTTATGTGATATCCACTACACTAAGGCGACATTCGAATAATAGTGTACCTAATTTTAAGGAGTTATGCAAGTTTGGTTTGATGAGGGTTTAAATTTTAAATAAATTCGTGTATAATAGATTTATTCTAAATTGAATTTTCTTTTTTCACCTGAGATCTATGTGAATTTTTAGCGTATTATCTGTGAAAAAGGTAAGGAGAAAGGGGATAAAAATGATTAAAAACAAGAAGTTAATTGTTCTTTTAATGACATTATTGGTTGCTCTTTTTGTAATATTTCAACAACCTAAAATAGAATCTGCGGTTGTGGATAATGTGATTACAAGAATAGATATACAAAATAGCCAAGGAGAACCTTTAACACAGGGCGTTGGCTCTTGGGAGAACTTTCGATTAAATGCAGAGTTTGCATTTAATAATGGTCAAGTACAGCCAGGAGATACTGCAACGATTCAATTGCCTGAAGAGGTAATATTTGTCGGAAAATCATTTGAAATTCGTGATGTGAACGGACAAGTAGTAGCGAATGCAACTATTGACTCTACAAGTAAACAAGCTGTATTAACCTTTACAAACTATGTTACACAGCGTGCAAGTTTCTCAGGAAACTTCACTATGACGGTTCGTATCGACCACAATGTAGCGCGAACAGCACAACAAATTCCTTTAACAGTAACCGTAAACCACACTCCAATGTATTCAGGAGTAGTCAATTATACTGGGATTGCCGGAATGGAACCTCAAGATTTCGCTAAATCTGGTTGGCAAGATCCAAACGATAATAGTAAGTTACATTATATTATATATGTTAACCAAAATTATCTTAATTTTACAGATATAATGATTGGCGATACGATTCAATACGAAAATGCAAAAATTGATAAATCAAGCTTTAGAGTGATGTCTGGAACTTGGTATACAGATACAACAGATAATTCTATTCGTTTAGGATATCAAGAAGATGTGACGGCAAGTTATAGTCCGCAATTTTCAGCAGATGGTAAGTCGTTCACGTTGAGTTTGAAACCATTTAATCCAAACCGAGGTTACTATGTAAAATACGATGTGGATTTACTAGGCGCTCCAGCAAATGGAATGCTTTTAAATAACAACGCTACGATGGAAGATTCGACGGGTTGGAAATCGGTAGCAGATGCTCAAATTGTTTACCAAGAAGATGGTGGTAATGCAAGAAGTAATATTTTCAAAGTAGAATTAACGAAAAAATCAGACACTGGTGAAAAACTACAAGGTGCGGAATTCGGATTATACTATGAAGGAACATTAGTGAAAACCGCAACTTCAGATGCTAACGGCGTTGTAACATTTGATAGTTTAATCAAACCAAAATACACGATTAAAGAAACAAAAGCTCCAGCCGGATATGTTCTCTCTGAGGAAGAAATTACAGTGAACGTAGCGGATGCAGAAGGTGGCGTTGTTCGTAAAGAGGTAGTGAATAAATTAGAAACTACTACTACAACTACTACAACTACAACGACGACTACAGAAGCGCCAACGACTACTGCAACTACTACAACAGAATCACCAACGACAACGACTGAATCTACAACGTCTTCAATGACGACAACGGAGTCTACAACAGAATCTACGACAACAGAAGAACCAACGTCTTCATCAACAACAACAGAAACTAGTACGACTGAAGGAGCTACTACAGAAACAACAGTGACGCCAAAAGAGTCCACGACTACTTCTGAAGGAGATCTTCCAAAAACTGGAACTTCTACGACTATTTTCACTACGATTGCAGGTGCTCTTTCCGTTTTAGGTGGATTTGCGATTTTAATGAATCGTAAAGACGTAGACGTAAATCGTTAAAAATAAAATATGATTTGTATAAAAGACTGGAATGATTTCCAGTCTTTTTTGTTGAAAAGAGAGCAAAAAAGTATACGAAGAGAGCAACGTAACCATATATGGTAATTACCAAATATGGTAATGTTTAAGTGGGAGGGAAAATATGAAAATAGAACATCAGATTGATCCAAGAACGTTAGAGTTTGTGGATAGTAGACCGTATAAAGAGAAGATAAAAATGCTTGCTGCTCTTAAGCTGTTGGATAAGGAAGGATTAAGTCCTGCGATACTCGAAATGTGGGGGAATAAAACGAAAACTAAATTGAACATTCCAGTTGTATATACTAAAGAGGAGGCTTTAAAAAATGGATCAAAATCTGAAGCGTTCGATAGCAGGCTTGTCATTCGATTGGGAGAACTACGAAAAAGACTTAGATTTAGATTTCACTCTAAAAGAAATGGCAGCAAGGATTACAGAGTTGAGACTTGTGTCCGGACTCTCTCGTACCGAGTTTGCAGAAAAGGTTGGGATAAAACCAGCACATTTGTCACGGTTAGTTTCAGGACACCATAATCCCTCGATTTTATATTTGGAGAAGATAGCTCAAAAAGTCGGAGCCCATTTAGAAATTTCTTTTGTGATGGACGACGGAGAAACCTGCCATGAAAAGATTAATAAGCAAATCGGGACGAAATGTGTCCCTGCGCATCATAGAACTTAACCAATTTGTAATGTGCGTATAGTTGCATTTTTATTGTTTTATGGTAAAATATACATGTATTCAGCAATAGACGTTCAAAGGTACTAGAAAAATAGCGGGACGTAATTAGACCCTATTAGGAAGCGATTGGAGGAAGGTTTCGATGAATTATCTTAATCTATCTCATTTATTGGTTCCAGAAAGCAGGATTGCACTTCAAACGCGGTTTCGTATCCTACAAGCTATTGCAACGTATCAACCCATTGGACGTAGGGCACTTGCAAAAGTGGTTCAAATGTCTGAGAGAACACTTCGTAATGAATGTGAGGCGATGAAGAAATTAGACCTCATTGAAGTGCAAGGATCAGGGATGCGTCTTACGGAAGTTGGCGAGTTTATATTAGAACGTTCGGATGATTTAAAGAACAACTTTATTCAGATGAGTCTGGTGGAGCATAAGGTGGCTAAAACCTTAGGCGTTCAGTATGTAAAAGTTGTAGATGATTCGGCAAAAACATCTGAGTTGGTACAAGAGATTATGGATGTGCTTTTACCACTTGGAACTTCCATTATTGCCATCACGGGTGGTCAAACGATGGTTCGAGTCAGCGAAGGGTTCACAAAAGAGATTTCAGTGAACCGAGACCTTACAATTGTTCCTGCAAGAGGGGGAATGTTTGGATCGATGCTGATTCAGGCGAATAATGTCAGTGAAAAAATGGCAACTGGAATCGGTGCCCATCATGAAGCACTCTTTGTTCCAGAACATGTCCAACAAGCAACTTATACGCCCTTAATGCAAGAACCTTCCGTCGCAAAGACGATAGGTCTCATGAAAAAGGCGGAGTGTTTGTTATATAGCGTTGGAAGTGCTATTATTATGGGAGAGAGACGTGGCCTCTTGGAAGAACAAATGGCTACGTTAAAAGAGAAGAAAGCAATTGGCGAAGCGTTCGGTTGTTTCTTCGATGCAGAAGGAAATGTGGTGTTAAAAATTCCACGAGTAGGGCTGCATCTTAGTGATTTATCTACGATTCCACATTCGATTGCTGTTGTGGAAGGCGAAGAGAAGGCAGCTGCTTTAAAAGCATATGCCAAATTAGCTCCGGTAGATCGCACCTGGTTTGTGATTGACAAGGAGACATCAGAGTTGGTTTTGAACGGGGCAACCCGCAAAAAATAAAATAAAAATTCCTAGGAGGAAAAACTATATGACAGTTAAAGTTGGTATTAACGGTTTCGGACGTATCGGTCGTTTAGCATTCCGTCGTATTCAAGATGTGGAAGGATTAGAAGTTGTTGCAATCAATGACTTAACAGACGCTAAGCAATTAGCTCACTTGTTAAAATATGATTCAACTCAAGGACGTTTCAACGGTGAAGTTGAAGTGTTAGATGGTGCTTTCCGCGTTAACGGTAAAGAAGTTAAAGTACTTGCTAACCGTAATCCTGAAGAATTACCATGGGGTGAACTAGGCGTTGATATCGTATTAGAATGTACTGGTTTCTTCACTTCTAAAGAAAAAGCTGAATTACACTTAAAAGGTGGCGCTAAACGCGTTGTTATCTCTGCTCCTGGTGGAAATGACGTTCCTACTGTTGTATTCAACACAAACCACAACATTTTAACAGGTAAAGAAACTGTTATCTCTGGTGCTTCATGTACTACAAACTGCTTAGCTCCAATGGCTAAAGCATTAAACGATAAATTCGGTATTGTTGAAGGTTTAATGACAACAATCCACGGTTACACTGGTGACCAAAACACATTAGACGCACCTCACGCAAAAGGTGACTTACGTCGTGCTCGTGCTGCAGCAGTAAACATCGTTCCTAATACAACAGGTGCTGCTAAAGCTATCGGATTAGTAATCCCAGAATTAAACGGAAAATTAGACGGAGCTGCACAACGTGTTCCTGTTCCAACAGGTTCATTAACTGAATTAGTAACAGTTTTAGAAAAACCAGTTACTGCTGAAGAAATCAACGCAGCTATGAAAGAATTAGCAAATGAATCTTACGGTTACACTGAAGATCCAATCGTTTCTTCTGATATCGTAGGTATCACTTATGGTTCATTATTCGATGCAACTCAAACTAAAGTAATGACTGTAGGCGACAAACAATTAGTTAAAACTGTTGCTTGGTACGATAACGAAATGTCATACACTGCACAATTAGTTCGTACTTTACAATACTTTGCAAAACTATAATTTAAACTATAGATTTAGCTAATCGTATCTATTTTCTCAGGGCGATGGAAGCATTCGCTTCCTCGCCCTGTTTTCATAATGTGAGTAATGCACTCGCTCCAAATAAAAATGTAGGAGGCTATTTTATGGCTAAAAAAATCGTTACAGACTTACAAGTTGAAGGCAAGAAAGTTTTAGTTCGTGTGGACTTTAACGTACCTTTGAAAGATGGCGTGATTACAGACGATAACCGTATCGTTCAAGCATTGCCAACAATCAAATACTTAATTGACCACAATGCGAAAGTGATTTTATTCTCTCACTTAGGTAAAGTGAAATCTGAAGAAGACAAAGCTAAATTGAGCTTACGTCCAGTTGCAGAACGTTTATCTGAGTTATTAGAAAAACCAGTGACTTTCGTTCCAGAAACTCGTGGAGAAAAGTTAGAAGCTGCTATTAATGCACTTAACGAAGGCGATGTTTTATTATTCGAAAATACTCGTTTCGAAGATTTAGATGGCAAGAAAGAATCTAAAAACGACCCTGAATTAGGTAAATATTGGGCTTCTTTAGGCGACTTATTCGTTAACGATGCATTCGGTACAGCTCACCGTGCACATGCTTCGAACGTAGGTATTGCTAGCCAATTAGAATCAGCTGCTGGATTCTTGATGGAAAAAGAAATCAAGTTCATCGGTGGCGCAGTAGATAACCCAGAACGTCCATTCGTAGCAATCTTAGGTGGAGCAAAAGTTTCAGACAAGATTGGGGTTATCAACAGCTTATTAGACAAAGCGGATAAAGTTCTTATTGGTGGAGGAATGGCTTACACATTCTTCAAAGCAATGGGACGTGAAGTAGGTCTTTCATTATTAGAATTAGACCGCGTTGAATTAGCAAAAGAAATTATGGAAAAAGCTGGCGACAAATTAGTGTTACCAATCGATAACGTTGTTGCTAAAGAATTCTCTAATGATGCTGTAGCTACTATCGTTGCTTCAGATGCGATTCCAGCAGATCAAGAAGGGTTAGATATCGGACCTAAGACAGTTGAATTATTTGCAAGCTACTTAAAAGATGCAAAAACTGTTGTATGGAATGGACCAATGGGTGTATTCGAATTACCAAACTTTGCTAAAGGAACAATCGGTGTATGTGAAGCGATTGCGAACCTTGAAGGCGCAACTACAATCATCGGTGGTGGGGACTCAGCAGCAGCTGCAATCTCACTAGGATACGCTGACAAATTCACTCACATTTCAACAGGTGGTGGAGCTTCTCTAGAATATCTAGAAGGTAAAGAACTACCAGGTGTTGCTGCTATCAGTGATAAATAATTTTAACTATTAAGAAGGAGATGTTGTGTATATGCGTAAACCAATTATTGCCGGAAACTGGAAAATGAACAAAAACCCAAAAGAAACTCAAGCTTTTGTGGAAGCTGTTGTTGGTAAATTACCTTCAGGCGGACGCGTAGAAAGTGCTATTGCTGCTCCTGCAGTTAACTTAGTTACTTTATTAGAATATGCGAAAGGATCAGAATTAAAAGTAGCTGCTGAAAACTGCTACTTCGAAGATGCTGGTGCTTTCACTGGTGAAACTTCACCTAAAGTATTAGCTGAAATGGGCGTGCACTACGTAGTTATCGGCCACTCAGAACGTCGTGAATATTTCCATGAAACTGACGAAGATATCAACAAAAAAGCACATGCTATTTTCAGAAACGGCTTAACACCAATCATTTGTTGTGGTGAAACTTTAGAAACATACGAAGCAGGAAAAGCTTCTGAATTCGTAGGCGGACAAGTTTCTGCAGCATTGAAAGGTTTATCAAACGAGCAAGTATCATCATTAGTGATTGCTTATGAACCAATCTGGGCTATCGGAACTGGTAAATCAGCATCTCAAGATGACGCTCAAAAAATGTGTAAAGTTGTTCGTGACGTTGTAGCTCGTGACTTCGGTCAAGAAGTTGCTGACAAAGTTCGCGTGCAATACGGTGGATCTGTAAAACCAGAAAACATTGCTGAATACATGGCTTGTCCAGATGTGGACGGAGCTCTTGTAGGTGGAGCAAGCTTACAACCAGATTCATTCTTAGCATTATTGGAGGCAGTAAAATAATGGCAAAATCACCAGTTGCAATCATTATCTTAGATGGTTTCGGATGGAGACCAGAAGTTGAAGGTAATGCCGTTGCACAAGCAAAAAAACCAAATTTTGATCGTTATTATAACGAATTCCCTCATACAACATTAAAAGCTTCTGGATTAGATGTAGGTCTACCAGATGGCCAAATGGGGAACTCAGAAGTAGGTCATACAAACATCGGTGCTGGTCGTATCGTTTACCAAAGCTTAACTCGTATCGACAAAGCGATTTTAGATGGTGAATTCGAATCAAACCCAGCATTAAACGGTGCGTTTAACCACGTAAAAGAAAATGGCTCTGCATTACACTTATTCGGATTATTATCTGATGGTGGGGTACACAGCCACATCAACCATTTATTAGCATTAGTGGAAACAGCTAAAGCAAAAGGAATCGACAAAGTGTACATTCATGCATTCATGGATGGACGTGACGTAGATCCTAAAGCTGGTCCTTCTTACATCAAAACTTTAGAAGACAAATTAGCTGAAGTAGGCGTTGGTGAAATCGCAACAGTGTCAGGTCGTTACTATGCAATGGACCGTGACAAACGTTGGGAACGTGTGAAATTAGCTTATGATGCTATCGCTCATAGCGAAGGGCCACAATTCGAAAGCGCACAAGCTGTTATCGAAGATAGCTATGCTAAAGATGTTACAGATGAATTCGTTATTCCATCAGTAATCGTTAAAGATGGAAAACCAGTGGCAAAAGTAGAAGACAATGATGCAATCATCTTCTTCAACTTCCGTCCTGACCGTGCAATCCAATTATCAAATGCATTCACTGATAAAGAGTGGACAAACTTTGACCGTGGTACACGTGCTACAAACGTTAAATTTGTGACAATGACTTTATATAACCCAAGCGTGGATGCAGAAGTAGCATTCCCACCAATCCCAATGACAAACGTTCTTGGTGAAGTGTTATCTAAAGCAGGTCTTGCACAATTACGTATTGCTGAAACAGAAAAATATCCACACGTAACATTCTTCATGAATGGTGGACGTAACGAAGAATTCCCTGGCGAAAACCGTATTTTAATTCCTTCTCCAAAGGTTGCAACTTACGACTTGAAACCAGAAATGAGTGCTTACGAAGTAGGAGATGCATTATACAACTCAATCATCAATGATGAAAATGATGCTATCATCTTAAACTTCGCTAACCCTGACATGGTAGGACACTCTGGAATGTTAGAACCAACTATCAAAGCGATTGAAGCAGTGGACGAAAACTTAGGTAAAGTCGTGGATGCTATCCTTGAAAAAGGCGGTAGCGCAATTATCTTTGCAGACCACGGTAACTCAGAAACTATGATTACACCAGAAGGAACACCACATACTGCACATACAACAGTGCCAGTACCAGTGATTGTTACGAAGAAAGGTGTTACATTGCGTGAGGGTGGACGTTTAGCAGACGTTGCTCCAACAATGCTTGATCTTTTAAATGTTGAAAAACCAGCAGAAATGACTGGTGAAACATTGATCGAAAAATAAAGAAAACCTTAGGAATTCTTGAAAGTCTATAGGTTTTCGATTAAAATAATAACGTACAAAATAAAATTTAAAGGAGTTAATAAATCATGCCATTTATTACAGATGTATTAGCAAGAGAAGTACTAGACTCACGTGGAAACCCAACAATCGAAGTTGAAGTTTACACAGAAAGTGGAGCGTTCGGACGCGGTATGGTTCCTTCAGGAGCTTCAACTGGTGAATACGAAGCAGTTGAATTACGTGATGGCGACAAATCTCGTTACTTAGGAAAAGGAGTTCAAAAAGCAGTTGACAATGTGAACAACATTATCGCTGAAGCTATCTTAGGTTATGATGTTCGTGAGCAAATGGCGATCGACAAATTAATGATCGAATTAGATGGTACTCCAAACAAAGGTAAATTAGGAGCTAACGCAATCTTAGGCGTATCTATCGCTGTAGCACGCGCAGCTGCTGACTACTTAGATCAACCTTTATACCAATACTTAGGCGGATTCAACACTAAAGTATTACCAACACCAATGATGAACATCGTTAACGGTGGATCTCACTCAGATGCTCCAATCGCATTCCAAGAGTTCATGATTTTACCAGTTGGTGCGCCAACATTCAAAGAAGCTTTACGTTGGGGTGCTGAAGTATTCCACGCATTGAAAGCTATCTTACACGACCGTGGTTTAGTAACTGCTGTAGGTGACGAAGGTGGTTTCGCTCCAACATTCGAAGGAACTGAAGATGCTGTAGAAACAATCTTAGCTGCAATCAAAAAAGTAGGTCTAGAACCTGGTAAAGATGTATTCTTAGGATTTGACTGTGCTTCATCAGAATTCTTCAAAGATGGCGTATATGATTACACAATCTTCGAAGGTGAAAAAGGTGCTAAACGTACTCCTGCTGAACAAGTAGAATACTTAGCTGAATTAGTTGAAAAATACCCAATCATCACAATCGAAGACGGCTGTGACGAAAACGACTGGGATGGATGGAAATTATTAACTGAACGCTTAGGCGGTAAAGTTCAATTAGTTGGTGACGACTTATTTGTAACTAACACTGAAATCTTATCTCGTGGTATCGAAAAAGGTATTGCAAACTCAATCTTAATCAAAGTAAACCAAATCGGTACTTTAACTGAAACATTCAACGCAATTGAAATGGCTCAAAAAGCTGGTTACACTGCAGTTGTTTCACACCGTTCTGGTGAAACTGAAGATTCAACAATTGCTGACATTGCAGTTGCTACAAACGCTGGACAAATCAAGACTGGTTCATTAAGCCGTACAGACCGTATTGCTAAATACAACCAATTATTACGTATCGAAGATCAATTAGGTGACTTAGCTGTTTACCAAGGTCTATCAGCGTTCTACAACTTAAAAAATAAATAATTCCTAGGAATTACGGAGGGAAAGCAGATTTGCTTTCCCTCCTTTTTTTGTGCAAAAATTGAGAGATTCTACCGAAGGTTGAAGGGATAAGAAACAGCGCTTATTTTATAAAGAGTTACTATTTAATGAATGAGTTTGAAAAATGATAACCTGATTGATAGCCGTTTGAATATAGTGGATTTTGTGATGAGGCACCGCCTCGAGCCCAAGGTCTCTCGGTCTTCGAAGCTTCAAAGAGGGAGTAGTGGATGAATCCACAACTCCCTCTAATTCACATTCGATGCTTTTTCCCATCACTCATTCCACTATAACGGCTATCTTCGGTTATCATTTTTCAATGCAATTCAATTATTAGTTTTCTAACATAAGCGCTGTTCCTTATCCTTAGGTGTGAAATAAGACAATTTTTGCGAAGAAAAGAGGGAGGAGTAGAGAGAAGGAGAGAATGTTAGAAAAAGACAGCAAAACGGCTATCAATCAGGTTATCATTTTTCAAAATGTTGGAAGGAGAGCAAAATAGTTATAGTAAACCGCAAGAAAGGATAAGAGCTTTTGGAGATTTCATTGTAAAATAAATTTAGAAACGAAATCAAAATGAATGGAGGGGTTTTGATGAAAGTAGCAGTTGGCGTTGATATTGGGGGAACAAAAGTAGCTGTTGCGTTGATTAATGAGAAGGGAGAAATTGTTAGTCGTTCTCAAAGACCTAGCCAAACTGAGAGTGCAGAAAGTTTGTATCAGGGAGTGGTCCAACTCATTCAAGAGGTACTCGAAGAAAATGATTTACGTATTCAAGATACATACGGTATTGGTGTTGGTTTGCCAGGGAAAGTGGATGTGGAAAATGGGGTAGCTGTTTTCCAAAATAATATTCCTTGGGCAAATTTTCCAGTCGTAGAACGATTAAAACAAACATTCGGCGATATTCCAGTACGCATTGACAATGACGTAAAAGTGGCTGCCTATGCGGAATATCGATTACTTCATTTAAAATCGTCTGACATGTTTGGTTATGTCACTGTATCAACAGGGATTGCAGCGACTAACATTATCAATAATACGATTTTACGCGGGGAAGGTTTTTCAGGAGAAATTGGGTTTTTAAAAGTTCCGTACTTTGAATGTTTAGAATCGTTAGAGGGAGCTTGTTCAGGTGTGGCTATTGAGCGTACGGGGAGAGAGTTGTATGAAGATGTAGCCTTAACTACAAAAGATGTTTTTGAAAAATGGAAATCTGGGGAAGAAGCGGCAAATAGAATCATTGAGGAGACTGCAAAAGGGCTAGCTAGTGCATTGCATGGAATGGTTTGCCTTCTGGATCCAAAAGTGATTGTATTCGGGGGTAGCGTTTCAAATTACAATCCAGACTTTATTGAATTGATTAAAGAGGAATTGGGACTTCTCTTGCATCACGAACAAAAACATATTTTAGAAAATATAAAAGCATCCACCATTAAGGGAGACAATGGAATTATTGGAGCGGGACTTCTTGTAGTAGAATAAGCAAACGATAAAAAGTGCTAGGATTCCTAGCACTTTTTAATTTACCTTAACTTTTTCGCGGTGTGAGATAAACTATTTTAGTAAATTTATCTCATAGAAATCCTTTTGATTATCAAAAAAACATCAGTTTATTGAAAGGATAGTGGGGAATCACATTGAATGTGAATTAGGTGGAGTTAGGAATGATTTCCTTACTCCACCTTTGAAGCTTCAAAGGTGAGAGACATAAGGCTCGAACCGGTGTCCCACTATAACTCTTTCAATAATAAAACTGATGTTTTAAAGATAATCAAAAAGAATGCCCGTAAACGTTATAAGGTTTAGGTGCATCCTATCAAGAATTGTTAAATAGCCCACTTCTCTTTGCAATGGGAGATAAACTAAGAAAAGTTCACTTGTACATAAAGAAAAAGAGTCCCTCGGCCTTTATAAGGTTTGATTTCGCCGCGCTAATTTAATTAGAAAGTAATCATTTAGCCTTTTTCATTTTGCGGTGTGAGATAAACTATTTTAGTAGATTTATCTCATAGAAAAGTTTTTGATTATCCAAAAACATCAGTTTATTGAAAGAATAGTGGGGAATTACATTGAATGTAAATTAGGTGGAGTTAGGAATGATTTCCTTACTCCACCTTTGAAGCTTCAAAGGTGAGAGACTTAAGGCTTGAACCGGTGTCCCACTATGACTCTTTCAATAATAAAACTGATGTTTTAAAGATAATCAAAAAAGACCCATTCTAGAAGAATGGATCTCATTTATCAAAAATAGTTTATCTCACTAAGCCTACCGCCTTTTCCATCTTGCGTAGTGTTTTATTCGCTACGTAATTTGCTTTCTTAGCACCCTCATCCAAAATCTCATCTAACTTATCAGATTTCAACAACTCATAATAACGCTCCTGGATGGGTTCCATAACTGCGATAATGGCATCAGCTAATTCTTCTTTAAATTGGCCATAACCTACGCCTTTGAAGCGTGCCACAAGTGATTCGATACTTTCACCAGAGAAAGCAGAGAAGATGGTTAATAGGTTCGATACGCCAGGTTTTTCAACTGGGTCGAATTCAATCACACCACTTGAATCAGTAACAGCGCTCTTAATCTTTTTACGAATCACAGCTGGCTCATCAAGCATGCTGATGTATTCTTTTACATTTGCGTCTGATTTACTCATTTTCTTTGTAGGTGTTTGAAGACTCATGACACGAGCTCCTGCTTTTGGAATAAAGGGTTCTGGCATCACAAGTAATTTATTGCCATTTCCATAGCGACTGTTGAAGCGTTCAACGAAGTCACGTGTTAATTCCATATGTTGTTTTTGGTCTTCTCCAACAGGAACCACTTCAGCATTATATAAAACGATATCAGCTACCATTAGCGGAGGGTAGGTTAATAACCCTGCCGAAACGGATTGTTGCTTTTGAGATTTATCTTTGTACTGCGTCATGCGTT
Organism: Granulicatella sp. 572.rep1_STHE; assembly: GCF_001073445.1. NCBI lineage: Bacteria > Bacillati > Bacillota > Bacilli > Lactobacillales > Carnobacteriaceae > Granulicatella > Granulicatella sp. 572.rep1_STHE. The sequence continues at coordinate 38,930 of NZ_JVBO01000014.1, forward strand.
CTAATTCACCAACGCCGACATTACATTGTACGATCCATGCGGCTTGTGCGTGTGCTGGAACTTCAGATTGAACGAAGATGGTTGATTTTTCGGGATCCAAACCAATCGCAAGGTAAAGTGCTGCAAGCGAACGAGTTTGCTCTTTTAATTTCTTTGGATCTTGTGGAACGGTAATCGCATGTTGGTTTACGATACAGTAAGTACAATCGTACTCATCTTGCAGGGCTACGAAGTTTTTCATTGCTCCAATATAGTTCCCAATGGTTGGAATTGCAGAAGGCTGCACGCCAGAGAAGATTCTTTTTTTAGACATAGTAGTGCTCCTTAAAGTTTGTAGTTTTATTATACCTTATTTTGAAGGGATTTTCATGAAAAATAAAAATAATATTTTTCAGTGATTGTGAATACAGTCAAAATCCTAAAGCCTGTTTCTATTAGAATGAAAGCGAGTGAAAACTATTTTGAAAGAATAAAATTTTCATTAATTTTGCAAAAAGTTTGTGAAAATCAAAAATTTTTTCTAAAATCATATAGATTTTTTTTAATATATCATATATAATAATACACGTATTAAAGCCAGAGTATCATATTGAAGGAGGACATAGCGAATGGTTACATTATATACCTCACCAAGTTGTACATCATGTCGTAAAGCTCGAGCTTGGTTAGAAGAGCACAACATTGAGTACACCGAAAGAAACATTTTTTCAGAACCATTAACAATCGATGAAATTAAAAACATCTTGCGTATGACAGAAGATGGCACCGAAGAGATTATTTCAACTCGTTCAAAAGCCTTTCAAGAGTTAAAAATCGATTTAGATGAAGTCCCTTTGAATCAACTATTTTCATTAATCCAAAATAATCCAGGATTACTACGTCGTCCAATTATGTTAGATGAAAAGAGATTCCAAGTAGGATATAACGAAGACGAAATCCGTCGTTTCTTATCAAGAGAAGTACGAGCATATGAATTAGATATGGCTCAACGTTTAGTCAACTTTTAAAGAAAATTAGCCCGGAGAATTCAGGGCTTTTTTTGTGCACAAAATGAATTAGTTATTTGGAAAAAGATGGAAATAATCATTCACAAGCGAACTGCTTGCAAAAAAGGAACTTCTATTGAAGTTCCTTTTTATAATTCTTTATAGTAATACACAGCCAGTTGTGTACGGTCTCTTAACTCTAACTTTTCGAGTAAAGCGGATAAGTAATTTCTAACGGTTCCTTCGCTGAGATACATTTTCTCAGCGATTTCTTTATTGTTAAAGCCTTCTGCAACTAGATAGAGCAGTTCATTTTCACGTTCGCTTAAATGAGCGCTTGATTTCTTCTCAAATGTTTTCTTCACTGGCATTTCAATCGTTGAATCATAAACAATTTGCCCGTTCATTACAGCTTCGATGGCTGGCAGGATGCCTTTAATATGTTGTTTTAATAAATATCCCTTACAACCAATCGAAAGTGCTTTGGTAATATACTCATCATCTTGGAAGGTTGTTAGGAATAAAATATTTGCTTTTGGAAAATCCTTTAAAATTTCATGTGCTGCCTCAATTCCACTAGTTGGTTCCATACGAATATCCATCAAAACGAGGTCTGGTTGATGAGTAATATATAATTCAACAGCATCACGCCCGTCGTTTCCAGTCCCTACTACTTCAATATGGTCTTGAACAGATAGAATGGTTTCTAAGACTTGCAAAACTAAAAAGTCATCGTCGATAAGAATCGTTTTAATCATGGTGCTCCTCCTGTTTAGGAATACGGATAAAGATGTCATATCCGTTTGTAGTTTGTAGTGTCATAACTCCTTTATGTTTCTCTACGAGTTCTTTCATCATTGTGAGTCCCATTCCCGGGGTTATATTATGAGTTTTGTTCCCGTTATCTTTATATTGAATCGTATAATAATTGTTCTGTTCTAATAAGAACAATTGAAGTTGATTTCCATTTGAATACTTCATAAAGTTCGTAATCATTTCCTTACAAATGGTAAGGAAATCGTATTTCAAACCGATGGGGATCTCATCAGATATTGTGTTTTGATAATTGACTTGCGCCTTCTTCTCAAGGGGATGAAGGATTTCATCCATCTTTTGAGAAAGTAAGAAGGAGTCATCATAAAGGTTATGAATGGTTGAACGGATTTCGTTCATTCCGCTTTGAAGAATTCCTGAAACTTGTTCCAATTTTTTCTCCACAACAGGTTCATTAGTGATAATTTGTAGGGCTTCTAGTTGCATAATCGACGCACTCAGCGTATGTCCAATTTGATCATGCAAGGCATGGGAGATACGGTTACGTTCTTTGAGAGTAGCAACCTCCATTTGTTTTAAAGTTTCCTCTTGGCTAAATTGCTGCCTTTGAAGTAGAATCAATCGTTCATGCTCCAAGTCGTCTTGGATAAGGTGACTCTTTATTCTGAATTTTTTATCATAGCTACTACGCAAAATAAGATATGTTCCAATAACGGTTAGTAGTAATGTTAATAGATTTGGACGTAGTAGAAGGAGAACTCCAGTAAAAATTCCTGGGGGTCCAAACAGTTGAGCGGCATGCATGATGAAAATTGAAATATAAAGTACACACTCAGGAAAGACAATACATAATGCACCAGAAATTACCAAAGCAATGCGTTGTATCCAACTATTTTCAAAAACTTCCATGGATAGAGAGAAAATAAAAATACAAAGTCCTAGAAAGATTGTAAAGACCTCTACTTGTTGTCCCATCAAATACATACTAATCAGAATAAAGAACATTAATTTCTCTAAAAAAGTCCGCAAATCTCTCACCTCCGACGCTCTTTCTTTCAGTGTAGCCCAAATAGGGAGAAATATCTACTCATTTATGACAAATGTCATATGCAACTAACGACATTTGACACTAGTTTGTGACAAGCATGCTGGATATACTAAGAATGTAAAAACAATCAATGAGGTGAAGACATGGAAAACAGTATCCAAGTAAAAAGTCTTGTAAAACGATACAAAGACTTGATGGCATTAAATCATTTTGATATTGAAATTCGTAAAGGAGAGCTGCTAGCGCTTCTTGGACCAAACGGATGTGGAAAGACAACTGCGATTAACAGTATGTTAGGATTTTTAACCTTTGATAGTGGTGAAGTAACGGTTTTAGGAGAAAGCAAGTTTCCGTTATCCAATAAAGTACGACGCGAAATTGGGATTGTTCCACAGGATTTAGCGTATTTAGATAATTTAACAGTAGAAGAAAATATTGATTTCTTCTGCGGATTGTATATTTCAGATGCAAAGAAACGAAAACAATATGTACAAGAGGCAATTGAGTTTGTAGAATTACAAGATTTCCGCAAATTCGTTCCAAAGAAATTGAGTGGGGGGTTGAAACGCCGCTTGAACATCGCATGCGGAATCGTACATAAACCAAGTCTAATTTTCTTTGATGAACCAACAGTAGCGGTGGATACACAAAGTCGTTCATTTATTTTAGAAGGCATTCGCAAGCTCAATGAACAGGGAAGTACGATTATTTACACAACGCACTACTTAGATGAGGTGGACGGGTTAAGTGACCGAATCGTGATTATGGATAAAGGGAAGAGTATTGTTTCAGGTACTTCTCAAGAATTGAAAAAATCTATTGCTACTTCTGAAATTATCCAAGTAGAACTGTCAACCGTTCCAACAGAAGAACAAGTGGCTCGCTTAAAACAAATTCCGCACGTTCTTGTTTTAGAGCAACATAAAGATCATTTGAAATTCAACTTCGAACAAGGAACGAATCACTTGCTTCACGTGGCCAACGCCCTTGAAGAATTGAACTTGAGTTATGTTCGTTTATACAGTGAACAACCAAGTTTAGACGATGTGTTCCTTGCATATACAGGGAAAGGACTTCGAGATTCATGAAGACATTCTTAAAATTATTTACTTATTTATCAAAAGACGCTTTAAAAGATTTTTCATTCTCGTTCTGGGTGTTACTTTATCCAATTATCTTGGTTTCACTCTATTTCGTGTCTTTTTCAGGAATTATGAATCAAGATATGGGTACAGTTCGTGTAGCAATGACAACAAATAATCCATACCATTATGTATTCGAACAAGCGGGAGACTATTTTGAAATTATTGATGTTGATTCTAAGGAGGCTGGGAAAGAACTTGTAACAGATGATAAAGCTGACGGATTCGTTGACAATAACTTAGATGTAGTCGTAAGCAAATCGTCGGGGGTTCCTCAAAGTGTTTTGAAAAATGTAGTGACACAAATTAAACAAGTTCAAAGTTTGGGGCAAGGGGCTGCAAGCATTGATTTTAATAAGAGTTGGGTTACTCAGGCAACCAGCGATGTGAGCCAAGGAACGATGTTATTCTATAGTGCACTTGCCAGCTTTACAATGTATTCCGTATTTAGTGGTGTTGTTTGTGCAGCCTATTTAAACGGAAATGTGTCACCGATTGGGCGACGTATTATGGGCAGTCCATTTAGCAAAGGAAAACTCATTATCAATTGCTTTTTGATTGGATTATTGCTCAATATCACTTCGAACGCAATTTTACTTATCTACATGACACAAGTATTGAAAATTGATTTATTCGCAGATTGGGGAGGAAGTCTCCTTCTTATGTTGATGGGAAATGTATTTGGAATTTCAGCAGGTCTTTTGATAGGAACCAATCAAAAACTCACTATGCAAGGGCGAATCATCTTCTCGTTAATGCTAAACCTCGTTCTCTCGGCGCTAGCTGGAATGATGGGAACAGCAATGAAAGGTTTTGCCAATACCTTTATGCCAGGATTTAATCAATTTAATCCGGTCGCATTAATGGTTACAGGATTTTATCAATTAAACCGACTCGTAGGGAGTGCCCATCTAGGCAGAACTTACTTATTGCTTGGTATTTACACACTAGCACTTCTAGGATGTGCATTATGGAGATTAAGGAGAACACGTTATGATAGTCTATAAATATTTTTTAAAACTTGCTTATCGATTAAAATCATATGCGATTATTTTCCTAGTTATCTTTATGGGAATGGGACTTTCTCAAGTGCTAGGAAATCAAGAAGTAACAGGATTCCAAGACACAAAGTATAAAGTCGTGATTAAAGACGAATCAGAAGGAAATAGCGACATTATCAATGCAATGATTGCTTCTCTGAAAAAAGATCATAAAGTCACTCTAACAACCAATAGCGATAACAGCATGAAAGAAGCAGTTTATGCAAATGATGCGGATGGCGCAATGTGGATTCCATCAGACGTTGATGCAAGAATCAACAAAGGGGAAGAAGCATTGAATATGGAAATTGGAAATTCGCTTGAAGGAAATTTACTTCGAGAGTACGTAAATTCATATATACGCTATGCAGTCGTGTTGAAAAATCAAGGCAATTTCAGTGCTGAAAATATGGATAAAATTTTAAAAGAGCAAGCAACAGTGAGTGTGATATCAAAAGATGCTACTGTCAAAGATGCAGATTACTATGCAAAATTTGGTGAAATCTATTTTTCATACACACCATTTGTTTACATTTCAGTCTTTATCTTCTTGCTTGGGTTAATCTTTGCCTTACTTGAAAAGGATGAAGTAGCAAAACGAATCATCATCGGCATGAAGAGCGTGAATCGTGTGACGTTTGAAAAATTCCTTGGTGGATTAACCGTCGTTGGAATCATCGTAGGAATTAATTTAGTTTTTGTTGCTATTTTAGCACCAAGCTTCTATGTGAGTGCAGGATCTCCAAAATCATTAATGCTCACGATTTCGATGGCTCTTACAGCCTACGCATTAGCATTCCTTTGCTCAGTAATTATTGGGGACAATCGTTATGGTTATTCTGCTGCAAGTACAGTTGTTGGGATGGGATTGTCATTTATCTCAGGCATTTTTGTACCATTAAGCTTACTCAATCCGGTAGCTATTAGTATCGCAAAATTCTTCCCAGTATATTATGTGATTTCAGCTGCAGAAAATCCTTCAACAGATTTTTCAAGTTACGCTTTCAACCTAGGAATGGTACTTTTATTCGGAATATTATATGTTGCATTAGCCTTTAGTATCCAACAGATTCGTACAAGACAATTTGGTCGCAGCCTGAAGAAAGCCTAAGCCTTATAAAAGAAAAAGTATCGTCGTTTCGCGGCCAATTCCATCCTATCGACCCTTCCAAAAATAAGAAATACGAAGGTTTTAGCACCTTTTCAAACAGCTTGGAGGGGAAATTTGAACAGAATAAATAAAAGAAGATTACGAAGAATCTTGTGGATTTTATAATCGCAGTAACGGGGAATTGCATCGAATGTGAGGGAGAAAGACAGAAATAGCCTAAATATATTTATGTATTTAGGCTATTTCGTTTTCTTTCCCCCACAAAGTTGAATAGGGATGAGCTAGCTGGAAACAGCGAAGCTCATTCCATTCAACCACTGTGCTTATGCGGAGTAGGGACAAGTCCCGTAGTTAAAACAGTTTATAAAGTTAGACGCAGTAGCTGATTGAATCAAGCTTCATCACTTGTGATTCGCTTAATTCTAATCAGCCTTGCGGGGGTAAGATTACAAAGCAAACAGGACTCACACTGTGAGTCCTGTTTTGTCTTTGGTCTTACTCCCGTTTGAAGCTTCGAAGGTGCAAGACTACAGGCTTGCGCCGGTGCCCCGTAACAGCGATTATAATTCAAATTCACAAGGATTCGCAGTAATCTTTTTTAGTATATTTGAACGCAAGTTCAATTTGCCCCATCCAAGCTATTTTTCAAGAAGCACAAACCAATTAATATTCGTGTTCCAATCGTATTTCTTTTATTTTTGTCAGGTTTGGTCTAGAATAAATAGATAAGGAAAAAGGGGTGAATATTATGGAAATGGAACGCATTAACGACGATACATTCTTATTACGTATCGAGAACCAAGATCTCATCGACCGTGGTACATCAATACCTGAATTACTTGGAAATCCAGGAGAAATCGAAGGCTTTTTCCATAGTATTTTAGAGGAGATGGGCGTCTTGAATCAATTCGAAGATTCAGACGGATTAAGTTTTCAAATCATGCCAAATCCAGACGGCCTAGAACTCTATGTAACACGTATTGTGGACATGGGAGATGAATCGACAGACGAGCGTATGGTGCGCAATATCGTTGATACGATTCAACATTCTCTAACAGACCGTATTGGGAAGAAGCGTAAAGAGGATAAAGAAGAAGGAAAAATTTCTCCAAAACCAGTCATTAATACGGAAGATAAATCTTCAACATTGAAACCAATCGATGTGACAGTCGTCTTTGAAGATTTCGAAGATTTCGTCTCAATGGCAAAAGAAACAGCAGGGGAGTTCGACCAATCTGTTCTTTACCGTTATAGTGGACATTACTTCTTACATGTTTTCCATCAAGTGGAAAAACCAGAAGAAGTTGCTGCGAAAATGGCACTTGTTCGCGAGTATGCAGAGTTTTCAAGAATTTCATGGGAAGTATTAAAAGAATACGGCGAAGTCATTATGCCGGAAGCAGCCTTGGAAACAGGCAAACAATATTTCTAAAAACCAAAAAGAGTTGAGCAGTTGATATGTACCCAGAATCCTGGACACATTATTAAATTAAGCTGAACGCATGGATGTTTCCCTGTATTGAACAGGGGACATCCATTTTGTTTTTTCTTGAATTCTTTTGTTATTGTAATAATCTATATA
>NZ_JVBO01000015.1:0-1355 GCF_001073445.1 Granulicatella sp. 572.rep1_STHE
GGGAATCGAACCCGCGATCTCCTGCGTGACAGGCAGGCATGTTAACCCCTACACCACGGAACCTAATTGCGGGAGTAGGACTCGAACCTACGACCTTCGGGTTATGAGCCCGACGAGCTGCCAACTGCTCCACCCCGCGATAATATTAAGGAGGATAAGGGATTCGAACCCTTGCACGCTTTTACACGCCTGACGGTTTTCAAGACCGTTCCCTTCAGCCGGACTTGGGTAATCCTCCATAAAAAAATAATGACCCGTACGGGACTCGAACCCGTGTTACCGCCGTGAAAGGGCGGTGTCTTAACCGCTTGACCAACGGGCCATAGTAACAAAAACAATCATACAAATGGAGAGTAAGGGATTCGAACCCTTGAGACAGGGTTAACCGTCTACACGATTTCCAATCGTGCTCCTTCGGCCAGCTCGGACAACTCTCCGAGTTTCCAAACATTTATATGAATGAACTCCGCCAGTAGGACTCGAACCTACGACATCATGATTAACAGTCATGCGCTACTACCAACTGAGCTATGGCGGAAAATTAACAAAGCGTGGCAACGTCCTACCCTCGCAGGGAGAAACCCCCAACTACTATCGGCGCTAAGAAGCTTAACTTCTGTGTTCGAGATGGGAACAGGTGTATCCTTCTTGCCATCGTCACCACACTTTATTTCTGAAAAAACTTTCGTTCTTTCAAAACTGAATCTATATCCAACTCCATCAATCTACCAGCTATACAACTCGTGGTTAAGTCCTCGACCGATTAGTACTAGTCCGCTCCATGCCTCGCGGCACTTCCACTTCTAGCCTATCTACCTGATCGTCTCTCAGGGGTCTTACTCACTTAATGTGATGGGAAATCTCATCTCGAGGGGGGCTTCACGCTTAGATGCTTTCAGCGTTTATCCCGTCCACACATAGCTACCCAGCGATGCTCTTGGCAGAACAACTGGTACACCAGCGGTGTGTCCATCCCGGTCCTCTCGTACTAAGGACAGCTCCTCTCAAATTTCCAACGCCCGCGACGGATAGGGACCGAACTGTCTCACGACGTTCTGAACCCAGCTCGCGTACCGCTTTAATGGGCGAACAGCCCAACCCTTGGGACCGACTTCAGCCCCAGGATGCGATGAGCCGACATCGAGGTGCCAAACCTCCCCGTCGATGTGAACTCTTGGGGGAGATAAGCCTGTTATCCCCAGGGTAGCTTTTATCCGTTGAGCGATGGCCCTTCCATGCGGAACCACCGGATCACTAAGCCCGACTTTCGTCCCTGCTCGACTTGTAGGTCTCGCAGTCAAGCTCCCTTCTGCCTTTACACTCTTCGAATGATTTCCAACCATTCTGAGGGAACC
>NZ_JVBO01000016.1:0-44714 GCF_001073445.1 Granulicatella sp. 572.rep1_STHE
TTTCGGACGCTTGCGTTAATTTCGGTAAAGGGTCGAAAGCTGACCACTCACCCTCGTATCCTGGAGTTGAACTCGGGCTCGTAGCTTTCGCGTTCCTTTCCGATAATTATCCGCACGTCCTTTTCGGACGCTTGCGTTAATTTCGGTAAAGGGTCGAAAGCTGACCACTCACCCTCGTATCCTGTGTAGTTGAACTCGTCATCGCAGAAATCGCGTCCACTTCCCAACCCATACGCACATCGTTTTTTACGATGCTTGCGTTGGTTTGGTCCAGTGGTCGATTTCTAACCGCGAAGACTCACATCCTGCTATTCATATCCTCCACCTTCTACTCCGTAGTACTCTTCAAGGGAGAGGCCGGAGTTATAGATGTCTGTTGCTTTGTCGCCGACATAGCGCAAATGCCAGGCTTCGGCTTGGTATCCAGTGATGGCTTCTTTTCCAGCTTGGAATCGGATAATAAATCCATACTCATGGGCGTGGGTGTGGAGCCAGTCGATGGCGTCCTTATTTTCTTCACCGTCTAGTAAATTCCCTGTTGTATCTAAGAGATCAAAGGCTAGTCCTGTTTGATGTTCGCTGTAGCCAGGTCTTGCGGAATACGTATCCGCAGCCTCTTTGCCTTCACGAGCGACATAATTGTTATAGAGTTGTTCTTGATATTCATAAGAGCGATATCCGCTGTAAACATCACTAATCGGATATTCCAGTTCTTGCATTTTTTGAATGAGTTTCTTTACTTGTGCCCCTGCGGTAGGATCTTCTCCCGGAGCATAAGTCGAAGGAAGAGCGTGTTTCTTATTGACAACCATCTGATAGCCTAAAGAGACATCTGCCATCCCGCTTCCTTGAGAGGACTGTTGTTTTTCTGTCGCTATGTCCTTAGTAGAGGATTCTTCAGAGGAAGCCTCTGTGCTAGAAGAAGTCGTTTTTGCAGTTGTCGTTGTGTCAGTAGTTGTGGTTTTTGTTGTTTGTGTAGAGGTTGATGGAGAGGCCGTAGTTTCACTCGGATTGTTTTTATTTGAGCAACCAAGAAGAACTAGGCTCAGTACAACCGCCGATAACAGTTGTTTTTTCACGCGAATCATCCTTTCCTTGTTACTTATAGTGTAGCACAATCTGTGAGGGGGGAGATGGATATTTTTAAAAAATTAATGTTTCTAAAATTACGAACAATAAAATGTAAAACTTTTGTGAATGATGATAAATACTGTGAAAAAGCTTGCATTTTGCCCAAAAAATGGTATATTATTCGTTAATAAATTTAATCACTGGAGGTTTGTACGATGTCAAAATGGGAAACAAAATTTCAAAAAGAAGGGTACACATTTGACGATGTTTTATTAATTCCAGCAGAGAGTCATGTATTGCCGAATGACGTTGATTTGCGTGTGCAATTAGCGAAAAATATTCGTTTAAATATCCCTTTAATCAGTGCCAGCATGGATACGGTCACAGATGCGACGATGGCGATTGCGATTGCGCGCCAAGGAGGTCTTGGGGTCATCCATAAAAATATGTCGATTGCCGAGCAGGCGGAAGAAGTGCACAAAGTAAAACGATCAGAGAGTGGCGTTATCATTAATCCATTTTTCTTAACTCCATCCCATAAAGTACAAGATGCGGAAGACCTCATGGCAAAATACCGTATTAGCGGTGTTCCAATCGTTGATGACTTAGAAACACGTCACCTCGTTGGGATTTTGACAAACCGTGACTTACGATTCATTTCAGATTATTCCATTTTAATTGACGAAGTAATGACAAAAGAGCACCTTGTAACGGCTCCAGTTGGAACATCCCTCAAAGATGCAGAAGCCATTCTTCAAAAACATAAAATTGAAAAATTACCTTTAGTAGATGACAAAGGATGCTTAGCGGGGTTAATCACCATCAAAGACATCGAAAAAGTCATCGAATTCCCAAACTCTGCAAAAGATGAACACGGCCGTCTATTAGTAGCGGCTGCAGTGGGTATTACTTCGGATACATTTGAACGTGCAACAGCGCTACTTGATGCCGGTGCAGATGCTATCGTCATTGATACAGCTCACGGACACAGTGCCGGAGTGATTCGTAAAATCAAAGAAATCCGTGAAACTTTCCCAGAAGCTACATTGATTGCTGGGAATGTGGCAACTGCCGAAGGAACTCGCGCCTTATTTGAAACGGGTGTTGATGTGGTTAAAGTCGGAATTGGACCGGGTTCAATCTGTACAACTCGTGTCGTTGCTGGTGTCGGTGTTCCGCAAATCACAGCAATTTATGATGCCGCAACAGTGGCTAAAGAATTTGGAAAAGCGATTATCGCAGACGGTGGAATCAAGTACTCAGGGGATATCGCTAAAGCCATCGCAGCGGGTGGACATGCGGTGATGTTAGGAAGTATGCTTGCCGGAACCGATGAATCTCCAGGGGAATTTGAAATCTTCCAAGGACGTCGCTTCAAGACATACCGCGGAATGGGAAGTCTAGCAGCGATGGAAAATGGTTCAGGGGACCGTTACTTCCAAGCGAAAAACGAAGCCAACAAACGCGTGCCGGAAGGAATCGAAGGACGCGTTGCTTACAAAGGATCTGCGGCGGATATTATCTTCCAAATGGTCGGCGGACTTCGCTCTGGTATGGGGTATGTGGGGGCGCGTAATTTAGAAGAGCTTCGCGAGAATACGCAGTTTGTGCGTATGAGTGGTGCGGGGCTAAGAGAAAGCCATCCGCATGATGTTCAAATTACTAAAGAAGCACCAAACTATTCAATTTCATAGGGAAACAAAAACCTATTAACCGAAGGTTTTTGGATATCTTCATAATAGCGATAATAGCTGTACCGGACTGAGCCTAAGGTCTCAGTTCCTCTCGACTCTCAAACTGCCTCTAGGGAATAAAATCCCCAGAGGCAGTAATTCGTTTCGAGTACACTCGCTATTATTGCTATTATAGAATCCAAACCTTGGTTAATAGCTATTTTTTTAAATAGTTCATCAGAGAATGAGACAGAACATCATGTGTGCTTTTCACCACATACGACAAACTGGTATTCTCTTTGAGAGTCAGGGAGGCGAAAGGATATTATGTGTGCCTTTTACCATTAACGACAAAGGGATATTCTTTTTGAAGGAGAGAGGGATAGGACAGGGTGTGTGCGTTTCACGGCTAATAAGGTGGTGTGTGCTTCTGAACTAAAAATACAAAAGTTTCGGAATGGAGATGGAGCTTTAATAGGAAAGAGTTAAGAAATGTTGATGAAGTGGTACTTAGAGGACTAGTGCCAAGAAATGCGACAAGGGTGCGGTTTTAGTGGGTTTTCTGTTGAAGTTTGGTCTTTAAAATATTAGAAAAAAGGAAAATTAGTTGTTTTTTTAGTGGGTCATCGGTTATGATGAACTTGTTTCTGAAAATTTATGAAAAGCTTTGGAAGGAAGCGACAAGGATAGCGCCAGGCCTGTTTTAAAAAACGGGTGACGAGGAATGAGTTTATCGAAATACTCGGCGGATGACTCAAGGCAGTGCAGTCTACAGCTACATACAAACCGTTTTGTAAAGAAATGACAAAATTGATAGCATGCACCAGAAACATAATCAAAAATTACAGAAGTAGGAGGCGCCGAGAGGGACCTCTTATTAAAGGAGTTAAAATTATGTGCGGAATCGTAGGATGTATTGGACACGACAGAATTCAAACTGTAGTGTTAAACGGATTAGAAAAGCTTGAGTATCGTGGATATGACTCAGCAGGATTATTTATTATGGATGAAGATGGATCAACACAATTAGTAAAACGTGTCGGTCGTATTCAAAATCTTCGTGATGCAGTGGATGAAGCTATTCCAGCATTTGCAGGGATTGGGCATACTCGTTGGGCAACACACGGACCAGCGACAGAAAACAACGCTCACCCTCACCAATCACAATCAGGTCGTTTCACATTAGTGCACAACGGCGTAATCGAAAACTATGACGAATTGAAAAAAGAATTCTTAAGCGATGTTGACTTCAAATCTCAAACAGATACAGAAGTTGCTGTAAACTTAGTAGAATACTTTGCGAAAAAAGAAAACTTATCAGGAAAAGAAGCTTTCCGTCGCGCGTTGAAAGAAATCCGCGGATCATTCGCTTTCGGTTTATTAGACAGCGAAAAACCAGGCGTTCTTTACGCAGCGAAACATAAGAGCCCATTATTAGTAGGGGTTGGCGAAGGTTTCAACGTAATCTGTTCAGATGCAATGGCAACAATCGCTGAAACAGACCGTTACATCGAAATCAAAGACGAAGAGTTAATCACTTTAACAGCTGACTCTGTAGAAATCGAAACAATCGACGGCGAACCAGTAGAACGTGCACCATACGTTGCAGAATTAGATGCAGACGATTTAGAAAAAGGGGCTTACGCTCACTACATGTTAAAAGAAATGGATGAGCAACCAGCCGTATTACGTAAAATCATTCAAAACTACCAAGACGAAAATGGTCAATTACAAGTCGATAAAGAAATCCAAGATAGCATTTTAGCAAGCGACCGCATTTACGTGATTGCCTGCGGAACAAGCTACCATGCAGGATGGGTTGGTAAAGCATTATTAGAACAACTTGCTGGTATTCCAGTAGAAGTTCACTTAGCAAGTGAGTTTGCTTACCACCAACCATTATTATCACAAAAACCATTCTTCATTTTCTTATCACAAAGTGGGGAAACAGCGGACAGCCGTCAAGCGTTAGTAAAAGTAAACGAGCAAAACTTCCCATCATTAACAATCACAAACGTGAAAGGTTCAACTCTTTCTCGTGAAGCAAGCTATACTTTACTATTACACGCAGGCCCTGAAATTGCCGTAGCTTCAACAAAAGCTTACACTGCACAAATCGCAGTAATGGCCGTTTTAGCAGACGCATTACGCGCTTCTAAAGGTTTAGAAGCTCCATTCGACATGAAACACGACTTAGGTGTCGTTGCGGCTTCAATCGAGAGCGTATTATCAGACAAACAAGCCGTTCAAGACTTAGTTCAAGAGCGCTTATTAGAAACTCGCAATGCTTTCTACATCGGTCGTCACTTAGACTACTATGTAGCAATGGAAGCAGCGTTGAAATTAAAAGAAATCTCATACGTGCAAACTGAAAGCTTTGCCGCAGGAGAATTAAAACACGGAACAATCGCCCTTATCGAAGAAGGCACTCCAGTAATCGCATTATTAAGCGAACCAGTTGTAGCGAGCCACACTCGCGGAAATATCCAAGAAGTGAAAGCTCGTGGCGCTGTCGTAACAACAATCGCGATGGAAGGCGTTGAACAAGAAGGCGACGATATCATCGTTCCAGCGGTGCCAATCCTACTTGCACCAATCGTATCTGTAGTGGTAACGCAATTAATCGCGTACTACACTTCTCTAGGTAAAGGCTTAGACGTGGACAAACCGCGTAACTTGGCCAAATCGGTTACAGTAGAATAGAAAAAATGGTGGACGGCTGTCCACCATTTTTTTTTTTCGAAGGACGCAAAATCCATTTGAAATAGGAGAGGAGAATTAGACCGGAGGTCTAAAAAATAAACTTCATACCGCTTCGGATATCTTCATAGCTGCGATAATAGCTGTACCGGGGCGAGCCTAGGGTCTCGCTCCCTATCGAGCTTCAAACTGACTCTAGGAAATGAATTTACAGAGTCAGTAATTCACATCGATTACAATCGCTATTATTGCCGCTATAGAATCCGAAGGGTATTCCGTTTATTTTTTATCCCAACGTTTGTGCCTTATTTCAAATGGATTTTGCTTCATTCGAAAGAAAGAGAGAGAAGAAAAACTAAGTTAGGTGCAGAAAATATAGTCGCTGCAGGGGTGCGGTGATGAAGGGGCGTGACATGCGTTCAAATGTTTCTCGCACTGTAACAGATGAGGGTGCCTTGCAAAAAATTGCGGATGTGCTTACTCGAACAAAATTCTGCTAGCAAAAATTGGATAAAGAGTGCAGACAAGATTAGGGAAAATCATGCGGATTTTATAATCGAAGTGATGGGGGATAGCATTCGAAGTGAATTACGGACTCTTTTAGAGTCCGTTTGAATCTCGAAAGTGCTTGAGACGTAGGCTCAAGCCGGTGCCCCATTACAGCGATTATAAAAAAATCCGCAAGGATTTGAAGGAATCTTGTCTTTGCTTTCTACAGGGGATATTTTAGAAAATTTAGTTCGTTCGAGTAAGCTATAACACCACACAGACATTTTTTTGCGAAGGCGCAAGGTTGTCTGTTATAATGAAAGGAAAGAATGGAAAGCGAGGGACGGTCATGAAGGTTGTGTTCGTCTGCCTGGGGAATATTTGTCGTTCGCCAATGGCAGAAGCTGTATTTAGAAAAATGGTTCATGAAGAAGGACTGGAAGATAAAATTACGATAGATTCCGCTGCGACAAGTACGTGGGAGCATGGGAATCCGGTGCATCACGGCACTCGGAAGAAGCTCGAGGAGCACGGCATTTCCGCAAAAGGGCTTGTGTCACGGACGTTGGATGAAACCGACCTGGACGCAGACTACATTCTTGGAATGGATGCGTCGAATGTGCGTAATATTCACGCTTTTGTCGATGGAAAATCGGATGCGACGGTGGCTCGCTTGTTAGAAGTGGCAGGAGTGCCGCGCGATATTGCCGATCCGTGGTATACAGGAGACTTTGATGCGACGTACCGTGATGTGACATTGGGATGCAATGCGCTCTTAGAACAATTAAAAAAGGAATTATAGTATGGATAAGATTAGAAAAGATTGGGCAGTGATGATTGCTCTGGCGGCTGTTTCGTTACTTGTCGTCTTGAATTTTAGCGCCATCCTCACATGGATTTCCGAATTTATTGGGATGATGTTCCCGCTTATTTTAGGGATGATTTTGGCATTTGTTTTAAACGTGCCAATGAAGCGAATTGAACAAGTGTTGGAGAAGATAAACTTCCCGCAAAAGCTGCGTAGAAGTGTCGCAATCCTGAGCATTATTGTGATTCTGCTTCTGATTATTTCGCTGTTGATTTGGATTATTGCGCCGATGATTGCTAAAACCGTGTCACAACTGGGCGATAGTGTAAATCACTTACTATTCGTGGTTGCGGATTTTGTACAACATTCAAAATTAATGCAATCCAGTGAAGTGAGTCAGATTACCGACTCACTAAGTCAAAGCAATATCGTATCGTCTGTCATTACATTCCTTGGCGGATTTACAACGAATATTTCAGGGCTCTTCTCAAATGTGTTCTCTGTAATTATGGGGATTTTCTTCATGATTAATATTCTCGCAAGTAAGGAAATGCTCGCACGTTTAACGCTTCGCATTCTTAATGTGGTCTTGCCAAAAGATAAAATCGAGCACATTACTTATGTTGGGGAAGTCATCGTGGATACGTATGACCGTTTCTTGATGAGTCAAATCATCGAGGCGGGAATCGTTGGGGTTATGATTTTTGCTGGATACTCTCTTGTAGGGTTGCCATATGCAGGACTTGTTGGGGTGCTGTCCGGAGTACTCTCATTCATTCCGTATATCGGGCCGTTTATGGCGTGCGGAATTGGAATGCTTTTCACCTTTACAGAAAGCCCAATCCAAGCACTCATTTCACTTGTCGTCTTTATGATCGTTCAAATAGTGGAAGGAAATGTCGTCTATCCGAAGGTTGTCGGCAGTTCCGTTGGTTTGCCAACGATTCTAACCCTTGCTGCTGCGTTAATCGGTGGAAATCTCTTTGGTTTAGTAGGAATGATTTTCTTCATACCAATTTTTGCCGTGATTTACCGTTTCGTG
Source organism: Granulicatella sp. 572.rep1_STHE (assembly GCF_001073445.1). Taxonomy (NCBI): domain Bacteria; kingdom Bacillati; phylum Bacillota; class Bacilli; order Lactobacillales; family Carnobacteriaceae; genus Granulicatella; species Granulicatella sp. 572.rep1_STHE. The sequence goes on from NZ_JVBO01000016.1 coordinate 7,784, forward strand.
AAAGAATGGGTGGAGAAACATGAACAAGCTGCTTCAGTGGTAGCTGTAGGAGGTATAATTGATGAAGAAAATTAGTGAACTAGGGATTACAGGGAAAAAGCTCCTAATTGAAGGGATTGCATTCCTTATTGCTGGGGTGTTGCTCCTAATCTACGGACCAAGCTTCCCAGAATTGATGTTACGTCTGTTTTTAACATTCTTATGGGCTCGTGAACTATGGAATTTCTTGTTCCGTTGGTTTAGTAAGGCGGCGGCAAAAGATCCATTATGGCTGAATGTTGCTAAATTTTTCCTTTACGGATTTTTAGCAGGAAATCAATTTTTTATCTCGCTTCCGATTGCGATTGTCAGTATCTTGATGGGGCTTAACGAAGTGATGAAAGCGGCCACTAGTGGCGTAACGTACTATATTTATGTCAAAGACGGTATCCGTCCGCGACTGCGCTTGCTCATTGATACCATTTGGCTCTCAGTTGTCGGGGTAGCGACTTTACTGGCTCTTGGGGGCGACGGCAACTTACAAATGTTCTTCCTTGCGCTTTATTTCATCGGGCTTGGGACTAGTAACATTCGTGACGGATGGTTCTTCGAGGCCGAAGTTGGAAAGAAAGTCCTTCGTAGACGCTTGCGTCGAGGGATGCCGTTGGTACTGGCTGCGATTATTCCTCGTGTGACTTTGCAAAAAATCAATGATGCGTTGGAACTCGGAGAAGGCGAAACCGCTTCTGAAATTTACGACCGTGCCAAAGAAAATGCAGAACCAAACTTAGAAATGTTTATTCACGTCACAAAAGACGGATTTGGGGCAATCGGGCATGTCGACCTATGTTATAAGGGACGCATTATTTCATTCGGGAACTACGATACGAATTCCGAGCGCCTGTTTGGAGCGATGGGGGATGGGGTTCTTTTTAGTGCCGACCGTGAAAAATACATTGAATTTTGTAAACGCGAAAACCATAAGACCTTACTGGGATATGGTCTCGCCTTGTCTCCGGAACAACTCGCGGCCATCGATAAGGAAATCGCCAAACTGATGTCGCTCACAGTGCCATGGGACCCACCACAAACCGTGAAACCAGCGCATCCAGGAATCGATAAAGTCGAACCAATGTATGCGTACAAGTTAAAACAAGAAGCGGACGCGAAATTGTATAAGTTCGTCTCTTCAAAATTCAAGACGTATTTTGTGATGAGTACAAACTGCGTGTTACTAGCAGATACGATTGTCGGAAAAGCAGGAACGGATATTTTAAGCGCCCGAGGGTTTATTTCCCCAGGGACGTATCAAGACTACTTAGATAAGGAGTTTGAGAGACCGCACAGTCTAGTTGTGACTAAGCGCGTCTATCAGTAAGAATATGGAACTTCAGGAAAAAGAATTCTTTATGAGGGAAGCGTTGAAGGAAGCGCAGAAAGCTTATGACCAAGAAGAGGTGCCAATCGGGGCGGTTGTCGTCCTGAATGGTGAAATCATCGGTCGTGGCCACAACTTACGCGAGAAGGAACAAGACGCCACCCTTCACGCTGAAATCAAAGCGATTCGCCAGGCAAACCAGCACCTTGGAAGCTGGCGACTCGAAGACTGTGAACTCTTCGTCACATTGGAACCTTGTCCGATGTGCAGTGGAGCGATGATTCTCGCGCGGATGAAGAAAGTGGTATTTGGAGCCTTCGACCCAAAAGCAGGGACGGCTGGTACCTTTATGAATCTGCTCCAAGATAGCCGATTCAATCATCAAGTCGAAGTGGAGCAAGGGGTCCTTGAAGAGGAATGCCAAGAAATCTTACGTTCTTTCTTCAAAGGCCTTCGTGAACGCAATAAAAAACGAAAACAAGAAGCCAAACAAGCACAGCAATCCGAGTAGGAGCTGTGCTTGTTTTCTCTTAATGAAAACTTAAAGTTGTAATCGGTTGAATATACTTGAAAATTGTTTTCATTTTATATATTATTTTACATAATTTGTGAAAGGAGCAGATTGTATGAAATTATCAGAAAAACAAACGCAAGTATTAGGTTGGATTGCGACTTGTATGTCCGTTGCGATGTATGTTGCGTATATCCCTCAAATTATGAACAACTTAGCTGGGAATAAAGGGGACTTCATTCAACCACTCGTTGCCGCATTGAACTGCTCATTATGGGTGTACTATGGACTCTTCAAACCCAACCGTGATATTCCGTTAGCAGCTGCAAACGCACCAGGAATCTTCTTCGGTCTAGCATCTGCTTTAACTGCATTATTTTAATTTCTAAAACCAGGCACAGCTTTTCAAGTAAAGGCTGTGCTTTTTGATTGGATGGAGTATAATAAAGGCGATTCATTTCGGTAAAAGCTAAAAGAAAGGAGCATTTGTTTGAAAAAATATATCGAGCAACTTGAAAAGGATTGTTCACCAATCCAGAGCGGGTTCAAAGAGGAAGAAAGAAGAGCCCTACAAGATTATCAAAACTACAAGCAAGAAGAAGTAGAGCAATTAGCACATCTCGCCTATCAGTCTGAGGTGTATCAAGTTCGAATGTATGGAGTCTTCCTATTTGGCTATTTATCACAAAAAGAGGAAATTCTAGCCTTTATGAGAGAGGAAGTCTCCAAGGATGACAACTGGAGAGTGCAAGAAGTGTTAGCGAAGGCGTTTGACGAGTTTTGTAAAAAAGTCGGCTATGAAAAAGCACTTCCCGTCATCGATGAGTGGCTAACCCATCCACATCCAAATACAAGACGAGCGGTCACAGAAGGCTTACGGATCTGGACGAGCAGACCGTATTTTAAAGAACATCCTCATGAAGCCATCCGAAGAATTGCCGCCCTCAAAGAAGACGAAAGCGAGTATGTCCGAAAATCTGTCGGCAATGCCCTTCGAGATATTAGCAAGAAGTTCCCAGAACTCATCGAAGCAGAACTAGCAACATGGAAACTGGATGGCAAGGCAATCAAGCAAGTCTATTCACTAGCCAGCAAATTCCTTCAATAAGAAAATCTCCTCACTAGATAGGACGCTTAAAGGGGTTTGACGTTTGAATTCTCATTTTTACAGGAGTAGAATAGAGGATATCGTTAAAAGTTTCAAAGTGAACTGGAGGAATATGGATGTCATTTTTAGGTTATAACAAAGGAGAAACGTTAGAATTCAATTACAAAAAAGCGTGTGGATTATGGCTTATTGCGGTCGCATTCGTGATTGCACTCGCGACGGTTGTAGGTGGAGAACAAATCATTAATATGCAGGTCTTCAGCATCGGCTATGTGGTGAGTTTCTTTTCCATCAATCTGAATAAAAAAGTCCTTCATAAGTTTTCGGACGGGCCTTCAACGCCTTTCCAACGAAAAGTATCGTTATACTCAGTGATTCTCTTATTTATTTTGCTAGTATTCTTAGGAGGACCATTTTTTGAATCAGAAAACTGGAGACTCATCTGGTTAGGTGCGCTCCTAGCAACAGGAATCCATTTCTTCCCATACTACTTCGTCCATGGAAAATCAATGATTTTCCTAGGATTGGCATGCGTGATCAATGCAGCGGTCGGATACCTCTCTCCGCAAAGCTCTCTGGTGACCATCACCTATATCGATGCCATTATTAAATTAGCCTTTGGACTTTACCTATTCTTCTTATCCAAACCATCCAAAGCATAAACTTATTTTAGAGAACAAGCAGCAAATCAATCTGGTTTGCTGTTTTTTAAATTTCCGCTGTTCCTACGAAATCAAGCAAACCATGACTTTAGTAATGATAATTCATGACGAAAGTGCCTGTTGCACGACTCCTTAAAATGATTTAATAAAGATAACAAAAGCCGATAAGGAGAGTTCAACATGGAAAAACCGAAACAAAAAGAAAGTTCTCAATTAGCCAAACAATTATTTACGATAGCCATAGTGGTAAACGTGCTAGCCTTAATCTTTCGAATAGGGTTGAAATTATATACAGGCGAATCCTGGCTAAGTGTGTTCGATGGAAATCTATTGTGGACGCTATTACCATTGATGTTATTTTTCGATGAAAGAGAAGAAACAAAAAAAGCAAACCATCAGTAAGCACAAGCAAACATTTTTAGATAGTTTTTCCTTCTGGAGAGACTATCTTTTTTAGTGTCTCTTTTGCTGTCCCTCGTCACGGTTTTATTTTAGAAAACCAAGCAGTTTCAATTGAAAAAGAAACACCACATAGAGGTGCACGAAACTCCATCGTTTGCGGTAGGGAGTAGCCTATTTATTTCTTCACGTTGATTTCGAAGAAGCTTGCGGATTTTATAGTAGTAGTAACGTGTGACGCATTAAATGTGAATTAGCAGGAGTAGTCCGCTTGTGGACGTACTCCTGCTTTGAAGCTTTAAAGGTGAGAGACTCGAAGAGGCTCGAACCGGTGCAACGTTACCGCTACTATAAAATAATCCGCAAGCACTCGAAGAAATCAACCCCCGAAGGGTGTGCTTTTAAGAAGAGAAAACTATGTATGGAATACTCCCAGCATCTAACCGCAAAAAACGATGGGATAGTTTCATTTGCGACCTTTATTTTGTCGTTTCCAATAATTTCTTTCTCAAGCGTTATCTGCTTGCTTTTCAAAAAGAAGTTTTGTATAATAATACGTGCCGTTAGGCCATATGGCAATAGCGAACTTATGAATCGAGTCAGGTCCGGAAGGAAGCAGCTATAAGTAATGTTCGCTATGTGCTGTATGTACATAGAAGAAGATTCAGGCTGGACCAGAGGTTCAGCCTGTTTTTATGAGAAAGAATATCCAGTGGAGGGAGAGTGAGTCGCATGAAGAACCAGAATTTCCAAGAAGAAGCTAAACATCTAGAAGGTGTGAAAAAGCTAATGGAAGACAAAATTGCATTCGAAGAAAAACGTCTGCAAGAACGCGACCTGGATATCACTAGACAAGATACAATTCGGTATGGAATCCAGCAATTAGAAAGACAAAAAGAATCTCCGTACTTTGGAAGAATTGACGTTCAATTTGGAAAAGACGAAAAAGTAGAAAAAATGTATATTGGACCAGCGACCTTCTTTGATGAAGAAGATCAAGTGCAAGTGTATGACTGGAGAGCACCCATTGCAAGTTTGTTTTATGAAGGAACCTTAGGAGAGCTCCATTACGAGACTCCAAACGGGGCGCAAAAAGCACAAGCCTTCCTAAAACGCGACATCGTCATCAAAAAAGGAACCTTACAGTCTGTTTATGATATTGAAAATGAAGAATCGCTCTTAATGGAGGCCTTAAGTGCACCGACGAATAAGGATGGGCATTTAGAAGGCATCACCGCAACGATTCAAAAAGAACAAAATGAAATTATCCGTCTGAACCCGAAAGACTGGCTCATCGTGAATGGATGTGCCGGAAGTGGGAAAACGACGATCTTACTACAACGCATTGCGTATTTGATGTATCAAGCCAAAGAAAAGCGGATGAGCGATATGTTGCTCCTATCACGCAACCAACTCTTTGCAAAATACGTATCGCATGTGATCCCAAGTTTAACGGGAAGCGAATTATACCAACAAACGCTAGCGCAACATACGATTGAGTTATACCGCAAGATGTACTTGCATAAAACAACGACTTTAAGCCAAGTACCAACGCGTAAAGTGTACTTAACGGATAGTGAGTGGATTGCACTCGTTCATCGCAATCTCCAAGGGCTAACGGCGAAAGACTTACCGTATCGAGCAATCGGGATTAAAGGGCAAGCGGTCTTCACGATGAAAGACTACGAAAAACTCACTGAAAATGTGAATGTGACCTTACCATTGCATCAGCAATTAACGCAAATGCAAACCGTCTTAGAGCGTACTTTAAAACGCCGTCTCAATAAATTCTTTATGTCCGAGAAGGCTAAAGCCGTCTACGAGTCTATGAATGCGATGCAAATCGAAGTCTTGATGAAGGATGTTGAGACGAAGAGTGAGGCAGAGTATTTCCAAGTACTTGGACAAAAAGTCTTCGAAAAAGAAGTGCTTGAAGTGACGCAACAAGTAGAAATGTTCGCATTCGTGGACATCGCTTATCTAGTTCAACAATGGATGCCGCAAGCGAAAGCGCGCCGACAAGAACTAGAGAAGATGGACAATGCGCCAATTCCGTTGAAGAAAATAGAAGGATCTCGTCTCCAAGTGACGGCAGAAGGGATTCGCCTCTTGCAATATGTGTTGACAAGAGTCACTCCGGTTCGCGATTATGTGGGGTATAGCCATCTCTTTATCGACGAAGTGCAAGACGTGTCCTTATTATGGTTAGGCACCTTATCGAACTTTTATTTCCGTGCGAAATTCACGGTCGTTGGGGACACTTACCAGTCATTCTCGACGTCTTCTACGATTTTCACATTGGGAGCGCGACATCCAGAACTGGTCGAGCTCGTCTTCCCAAACCGGACCTTGACAAATCGCTCGCTTGAAATCAGCTATCGTTGTACCGCACAAATTACACGATTTGCCAATGGAATTTTGAAATGGCCACTCGATAAAAATGTATTCCCACGTACAGGAAGCGAAGTAACGCTGTATAGCGACGCAGATGGCATGCAGTTGACGCGTTTGAAAGGCTTATTGGAAGAAAGTCCGCAAGTGTATCACACAACGGCGATTTTATGTCGAACGATGGAAGAAGCCAAAGCCTTACATCAACTGCTAAACGTGGAAGACATTGCGCTTCTAGAAGATAGCAGTGAGTCTCTTGGCAGTCGCTTTGTATTAACGACGATTCAAGTGGCGAAAGGGATGGAGTTTGACGAAGTGATTATTTGGAATGCGACGGATGAAGCGTATCATACCGCGAAAGAACAAATGATGCTGTATACGACTTGTACAAGGGCAAAACACCGTCTATCCCTCATTGTTCCAAAAGGGACAGAAAGTCGCTTTATTCAGACGTCACAGGCGCCGATGAAACGCGTCGAACAGTAGAATTTTTGAAGAATCTATACTAGAATAGAACTGTAAATTTTTAAAAAGGCAGGGAAGTAATATGGCTTATCAAGCATTATATCGAAAATGGCGTCCACAAACGTTCGATGATATGGTCGGGCAGAGTGCGGTGACGCATACGTTAAAAAACGCGATTAGTAATCAAAAAACGAGTCATGCTTACTTATTTACGGGGCCTCGTGGGACAGGAAAAACGAGTGCCGCGAAGGTCTTTGCAAAGGCCATTAACTGTCCAAACCAAAAAAACGGTGAACCTTGTAACGAATGTGAAATCTGTAAAGGCATCACGAACGGAACGATTGGCGATGTGATTGAAATCGATGCGGCCAGCAATAATGGGGTTGAAGAAATCCGTGATATTCGCGACAAGGCACGTTATGCACCAACGCAAGCCGAATACAAAATTTATATTATCGACGAAGTGCATATGCTCTCAACAGGAGCGTTCAATGCACTCTTAAAAACTTTAGAAGAACCGCCTCAAAAGGTCATCTTCATTCTCGCAACGACGGAACCGCATAAGATTCCAGCGACGATTATTTCTCGGACGCAACGGTTTGACTTTAGACGCATTACGTCGCAAGAAATTATCGACCGCTTGGCGTATATTCTAGACCAAGAAGGTATAGAGTACGAAGCGGATGCCCTCAGTGTAGTGGCTAGATGTGCCAACGGGGGAATGCGGGACGCCCTTAGTCTACTCGATCAAATGATTTCGTTTGGCGACGGGAAAGTCACGTTTGAAGAAGCAATTCAAGTGTCAGGAAGCCTGACGGATGACTTGATGATTGATTTTGTAGCGGACTTACAAGCGCAAAAAGCAGAAGAAGCTTTGGAGAGCTTACAACAACTCTTTAAAATGGGAAAAGAAGCAAGCCGTTTGGTGGAAGAATGGCTGGAATTTGCTAGAGACCTCCTTGTAGCCAAACAAAGTGGCGAGGCAGTGGGTCGTAGCGAACGCTTCTTGCAGTTTAAAGACGAAGTGGATGCAAGCTTCTTATACCGCTTTGTGGAAGCTTTAAATCAAACGCAACAAGAAATGCGCTTCACGACGAAACCAACGATTTCACTCGAAGTCTTAACGATTAAAATGGCGCAACCACAAACAGCTGCTGCACCTAGAGCAATAGAAGCGCCAAGTAGCGAGGAAGTAGAGCAATTGCAACAACAACTCGCGCAGTTACGTCAACAAATGGCTGCATTGATGCAAGGAGGAAGCGTTCCTTCTTCGCAACCTGCTCCGCCAAAACCAGTTGCAAAAACACCAAAAGCAAGCTTCAAGCCGAATGTGTCGGCCGTGAACAAAATTTTGATGGAAGCTACCAAAGAAGACATCGAAAAGGTGCGCGACTTATGGGGCGACTTGCTCAGCTGCTTAACGCCGCAACAACGAGCGCTGATGAATCAAGCACAACCGGTTGCTGCAGGGCCAAATGGATTTGTGATGCAATTTATGTATGAACACATTTGCGGGCTAGCTGAGACGACTGTAGGATTCCATGAAGAAGTTCAAGGACATCTCGAACGCCTCGGAGGCTATAGCGGAACCTTTGTCGGAGTCACAAGTGAACAATGGCAACAAATTCGTTCCGATTTCGTTTTGGAACGCAAGAAGAATAAAGAAGGCGAAGCGGTCTCTCATGTGACGGAAGCACCTGTTGTGGAAGAGCCGATTTCTCAGGAAGAACAAGAATTTAAACAAAAAGTACAAGATACGATTGAGCTTTTCGGAGAAGAGTTCGTTCAAATTGAAGAATAGAAAAAATACGAATTAACGGAGGTACAACCATGCGTGGAATGGGAAATATGCAAGGCATGATGAAACAAATGCAAAAATTGCAAAAACAAATGGCACAAGCTCAAGAAGAGTTAAACCAAACAGAATACACAGGAACTTCTCAAAGTGATTTGGTCAAAGTAACGGTAAACGGAAAACGCCAAGTCTTAAACGTGGAAATCAAACCAGAAGCAGTTGATCCAGAGGATGTAGAATTATTACAAGACTTAGTGTTAATGGCGACAAACGATGCGTTAACGCAAGCGGAAAAAGCCAACGACCAAACAATGGGTCAATTCACTAAAGGATTAAACATCCCAGGATTTTAATCAATGGAGGTTGGAGCATGCATTATCCAGAACCGATTGCACGATTGATGGACAGTTTTATGAAGCTGCCGGGGATTGGTGCGAAGACGGCTGCACGACTTGCCTTCTTCTGCATGGATATGCGTGAAGAAGACGTCTTAAATTTTGCAAATTCGCTCATTAGCTGCAAGCGTGACTTACGAATGTGCTCGGTTTGTGGCAATGTGACGCAAGAGGATCCGTGTGAGATTTGTGCGGATACAACGCGTGACCGTACGAAGATTCTCGTGGTGGAAGATGCCCGAGATGTGATGAGTATGGAGCGGATGAAGGAATATAAAGGGCTCTATCATGTGCTTCACGGGGTGTTGTCTCCGATGGAAGGGACGGGGCCGGATGATATTAATATTACGTCACTGATTACGAGGTTGCAGGATCCGGAAATCCAAGAGGTTATCATCGCCACTAATGCGACAGCGGAAGGTGAAGCGACTGCCATGTACTTGTCCCGTCTCATCAAGCCAGCGGGCATTAAAGTAACGCGTCTGGCTCATGGGCTAGCGGTCGGCAGCGACATCGAATACGCAGACGAAATGACTCTCTTCCGCGCCATCGAAGGACGAAGAGAACTATAATAAAATCTATTGATTCAATGAAAATGAAGGTTAAGACGTTGTCTTAAATCGCCCTCGGGGGACATCTTCATAGTGATGATAGTAAAGGCATCGGATTGAGCCAAGGTCTCAATCCTACCAAGCCTCAAAGAGCCACAGGAGAATAAATTCTCTTGTGGCTCTATTTCGCATTGGTTGCTTTCTCTTTACTATTCTCACTATAGAGTCCCCGAGGGCTTTTTTAAGCCAACAATACTGCTTTAAATCAATAGATTTTATTTTTTCCTTCGAGGAGGCGGGAGAGTGCGTTTCGATGGGGGCATACTATCAACTGTAAAGGAATATATCCTTGATAAAAATGGCGAGAAAGTAAAACTCAAAAATGGTAATTACAAAACAAGGAAAATAGATACAGTCGATTGGAATGAGCAAGGCAAAGCAGAAGAGTGGAGAAAGTCGTGGGCAGACATTACAAACAAAGCCTATACCAAGCTAAAGAAAAACAAACAAGATACTTTCTACAATGAACATACCGCAGAGATTGTTTTATTTGAAATTGCCAAAAATATCTGAAAGAGCATTTAGGAGAAAGCAAAACCATAAATATATCCAAAAGGAAATCAGAAATAGGCACTTTGAGGAAAGAACAAGATACTCTATATTCTCAAATCACAGATATACGAAAAGAAGTGGAACAGGCCGAAAGTGTTAGAAGCTGTATAGATAAATTACTGCAAGAAAAGAGAGGATTAACAAAGGTAAAGAAGCAAGAGTTAGGGTTGTAAAACGTAGTAAAAATATAAATCTAACATTAATAATATTGAGTGAAATAAATTTAATTTTAGCGAGACGGAAGAATGGACTTTGACTATTTTTATAACAGTGAATAAGAGAGATAAGTAGCACTATCATGATTTGGAAAAACATTTCATAATATGACAATAGATGTCGAGTTATTGTGGTACAATAAATATAGGTGATGTTAAGACGATGAAAGATAATAGGCTATTTAGGATACTATATTATATTTTAGAAAAGGGAAAAGTTACGGCAAATGAACTTGCAGATAAATTTGAGGTATCAGTCAGGACGATCTATAGAGATATTGACTCTATCAGCAGTGCAGGGATTCCCATCTATGCCACACAAGGAAAGGGCGGTGGAATAGAAATTGCTGAAGATTTTGTGCTTAGTAAATCACTACTGTCTGAAAACGAGAAACAACAGATTATGTTAGCTCTTCAGGGATTGGAGAATACAACAATACAACATGAGAATGAGCTTCTAACAAAACTATCCGCACTCTTTAAAATAAAAAATACCAGTTGGATAGAAGTTGATTTTAATAATTGGCAAAACAATAAGTTGTATGAAAAAACATTTAATGATATTAAGTCCGCAATTTTAAGTAAGAACATTGTTTCATTCACATATTTTAGCAGTAATGAAAAAGAAACAAGCAGAAGAGTTAAACCTGTTAGACTGCTTTTCAAGAGTCAAGATTGGTATCTATATGCCTTGTGTTTACTTAGAAATGACTTTAGATATTTCAAATTGTCCCGGATAAAGAATTTGGAAACCCAAGCGGAAAAGTTTGAAAACAGCTTTGATGATGTGATACTCAAAAAAGAAATGCCAAATGATAATAAAGTGCGTATAAAGGTTAAATTTGATCGGAAAGTTGCTTTCAGGGTATATGATGAGTTAAATGGAGCAATCACAGAAGATGATGAGAATTTATATGCTGAAATAGAAATACCAAATGACTATAACCTATTCAACTATATTTTTTCTTTCGGAGATGGGGTAGAAGTATTAGAGCCAAAGGAGATACGAATGCAGATTAAAGAAATGATAAATAAAATGGCGGGGAAATATATAATATGACAAATGGTGTCAAGTATATTGAGGTATAATTATCTTAAATAAAGATAAGAAGGAATAAACAATGGATATGAAGTATTGTCAGTGTTGTGCTATGTCTATTGGTGAAGGGAAAGAACTTTATGGTACAAATTCAGATGGAAGGAGTAAAGTATTATGCCAAGACCAACGACAAAAAATGATTTAATGACTGCTGCTAAGGAAAACTATGAAAAGTTAAATTTACTTATTTCAAAGATGACAGAGGAAGAGTTAAACACACCGTTTGATTTTTCAAAAGATGAAAAGAAAAAAGAAGCTCATTGGAAAAGAGATAAAAACTTAAGAGATGTTTTAATCCATCTCTATGAATGGCATCAGCTTATTTTTAATTGGGTACATTCCAATCAAAAGGGAGAAGGGAAACCGTTTTTGCCTGAACCATATAACTGGAAAACATATGGAGATATGAATGTAGAATTTTGGAAGAAACATCAAAATACTTCTCTTGAAGACGCTACGGATATGTTTCATAAATCCCATGTTGATGTATTAGCATTAGCTGAAAAATTTACAAGTGAAGAATTATTTTCCAAAGGTGTCTATAAGTGGACAGGTGGGAGTACATTGGGTTCCTATTTTGTAAGTGCAACATCAAGTCATTATGATTGGGCTATGAAAAAGTTAAAAGCTCATCAGAAAAACTGTAAATCAAAATAGCCGGAATAGGATAGTAAAGTGCATTTTACAAAAGTAAAAGGAATACTATCTTCAAAGAATGGAATGAATTTGTTCAAAATCTCAAATGGCTCTGCAGCAACAAAGAGAAGAAATGAAATTGGAAAGAAGAGTTGAAAGCAAGCAACAAAGAGAATTAGAGAAAAAGAGAAAGTTTCAATTAAAACAAGAAAAACGAAAACAAAAACATAGAGGAAAATAGTTTATGTCCCAAAAACCAGTAAGTCAACCGGATTTACTGGTTTTTTTGTGAATTAAGGGGTTCTTGAAAGAAAAATAGGACAGATTAATTTTGGGGGTATCTTATACATTCGCGAGGGTGTAGGCGAAGTGGGGCAGGAGATGGTATAATTGGGAAATAAAGTAAAAAGGCATGTTCCAGGAAGGGGAAGGCAGTGAATCAGTTGTTTAGAAGTTTTCTGTCAAAGAAGACGGTCAGTCGTTTTCGTGAAATCGTTGAGTTTTTAGCTGAAAAAGCAGAGTTGACAGAGGAGGTTCCGGAAAAAATCGAACGGAATCCTGTTGTGCCAACGGTTGTCGTGCTGGCACTTGCCATCATTTTCTATCGGAGTTCGTTTACTTGGGTTCCGTTTCAGACATTGTTGGAACAGTTTGGTTGGTTTTCTATTGGAATTCCCGTTCTCTTTATTTTGATTAGTGTCAATTTGGTCTTGTTTTTAGATCAATTATGGATTCAAAAGGATTTAAAACAAGAATTAAAAAACTTAGTGACTTTTGCTGAGCAGGTGGTCGCTCGATTGAGAGAAGAGGGGCGCACGGAACTGGCAGAGGATATCGAAGATGTAGAAGTGCTGATGGCGGACTATAAGGACCGATTTGGATTTTAGGAGGAAATGTGATGAGATTATGGCATGAAGACTTGATTGGAAAGCTTCCGCGTCCGCAACTCTTGGGGCAACACCGTGAATGTTGTGCCCTTAGAGGAAATGGATGGGGCAAGAAGCACGCAACGGTGGACTATGTGTTTACTTATAGCCCGTATGTGCTTTATCAGTACCATACGTTGATTATGGATGAAATGGAGCACCGTGGGTATAATGTGACTCCTCTATGGAAAGAGGCGTCGTACCGGGGTAAAGTGTGTCCGCCGTATACCGAAGTCGTGACGTGTGCGTGGAAGCGTCCGTTATACAAAGAGCATGATGATGCGTATTACAAAGAATGTGTGGAGAATTTAGCACAAAAAGGAATCGTTCTAGGAGGAGAATAGTATGAAATTTTCGTTTCATAATCGAATTACGAATGAACAATTAGCGCAGTTTCGTTATTTGACCGATACATTGACGCAAGAAGCAGGCGTCAAACAGGCAAAACCAAAGCGTGCAGAACAAAGGCTGGCGATAATTGGATTTATTATGGGATTTTTAGGGTATTTCTTTATCAAGACCGAACTTTTCAAAGCCCCAACGATGGCCATTGTTGCTCGTGTAGCACAGGAACCGGGATTTGTTTCCATCTCGCTCTTAGTCTTGTATTTTGCTGTTCCGCTGTTCTTCCTCTGGTGCTTGCTCCTATTTTTAAAACAAAAATTTTATGAAAAGGAAATCGGTGGACTCATCGTGCTGATCAAGAAGAGTCTGGCGATTTTAAAAGAAACCAACCGCACAGACATGACGACTGACATCGAAGACGCGGAGTTTATTATCGAAAACTACGAAAACAACAGTTTATGAAGGTATGAAATTCATTGATATGATGGATTTGTAAAGGGAGTTTGTTTATATGCTTGGGTAAAGAGTAGTTGAATGTAATTGAAAAATAACTTCAACAAACCATCAGATTGAAGGCAATGAAAATGCAAGCCCCAGAGTTAGGGTTAGGAATCATAGAGGTCTAAACATAGAGAGATAAATAAAAACGGCTTTCTTGTGTTGCTACGTGCACTTACAAGAAAGCCGTTTTTTGCGACGAAACTATAAAAGGTAATTTTGATGAACGGAAGTATGCAAAGATAAACAAAAGATTTTAGTTTTCTGTTTATCTGCTTAGCCTAAGATGAATCAAATAGCGCAACTACTCAATCAAAAGGATGTTACAGCTGCTCAAACATTATTGTTAGGAGGACTATAATCAGGATTATAAATCTAATTTATCCCTTCTAATTCCATTCAAATAAGGTGTCCAACCAATCAAAAACGACATTATGAGCGAGTCTCAAATTGTTGACCTGGCAATGAGCATCCGCACCACTTTCTGCTTCAAAAATTTGAAGTTTAGTTTGCGAATTTTTAGACCTAAGTGCTTCGAAAATCACTCTGGTTTGGTGTTGTAATTCGGCGCCTTCACCCTCTCCCATGATAAATAGGCAAGGACACTGAATTTTTTGATAGTCCACAACCTTTGCACGGTTAAACACTTCATTAATAGCACTCTTAAAATCAGAAGTACCAAACTGCCAAGCATATTTTTTAAGATTTAAATCCGCAGCCTCATTCAGACTTCCAGCTAACTTTAAAAGGACATTCATTAACCAACTTGGAGTTTTTAGGCCTGCCCCAAATTCTTTTCTAAAGATTTCCGAAACGTCATAAATAGGAGTGCTTGCAATCCATGCATGGATTCTTGTATCTTCTTCGACAGCTTGTGCGGTAAAATATCCCCCTCCGCTAACTCCATAAATGGCTAGATGATTCAGCTGAGGATTTCTGCCTTCTAACCAGTCTATGCACTGTGAAATTGGAATAGAGGCATTTACATCAAAAGTTAAACCTCTGCCAGGGTTGGACCCTTGACCAGGTAGATCAACCATTAAAACATTGTAACTTCTCATCCAGCCTGGATAGCCAGCAAAGTAAAATAAATCTTCGCGATAGGTATCTCCACCACCAATCATAATCAAGGTTGGACAATGATTGCCACTGTAAAGATAATAGCCCGGCAAATAGGAATCTTGATAAGGAATCGATAATTCTTCGACTGGGGCTCCTAGTGATTGAATGGCGTTAGAAAACGCCGTCTCCATTTTATGAACGGTAGGCAAATACTCGTCAGAAAAAGGATTGATAAACTGAATTGCTGAACGAAGGGAATAGGTCTGTGCTAGATAATATTGTGCCTTTGTTTGCTCACTTAAACCCGAATGACTTACTTTTTGTTCAAGATAGTTTCCATGCGATAAAAAAACATTTTTCCAGTTATCAGGTTTTGGTGATTTGCCCAACTCTTGGGCAAGATAATAAAGTTCTCCGTGAGAAAAACCAAAAACTTCTCCTATACCTAACAACCAATTAAAGAAAAAATCCGTATCCCCATTTTTGAAAAATATCCGGGTAGATTGTCTTTTTAAAATAACTTCATTTTCTTTCATAACGCGCCTCTTAACTTCAGAATATTCCTGTTTTTTTATCATACCATATCGATGAATCTTTAACACATTTAAATTATCGAAGATTGATTTAAGCTTTATTTACAAAGGTTTTTAACTATCTTGTCATATTTATTTTCCGTATGTTTATGGTACAATATAAGCAATTCTCGTTACCAATAGAAGATAGAATCATTTAATGAGGAAAGTACATAACATACGCTTTGGAGCTACAACGTCAAAATGTTACGGCTCCACCTTAAATAAAGAACTTTGTTAACTTTTTACTATATTGAAAGTGTTAGAAAAAAATTAAAAAAAATGAACCTCACAGATATGGCGAGCGACATTGAAGACGCGGAGTTCATTATCGCAAACTACGAAAAAAATGTTGGGGTGTAGGGAGGAAAGAGCGTGAAAAAACGCCTGAGTGAAGAAGAAATAACTCAATTACGAACGAGGCTTGCCAAACGGATACAAAGAGAAAAGACCCCTTTAGCCTTACCACCTGGAAGGAAACTCGCCAGAAGAATCCTTTCCGATGGAGAAATACTCATGATTGCGGTGTTAATCGTCACGTTGTTTCCACTTGGAGTATACTTGTGGTTCACCATGGGTACCACTTTCTTAGCAGGAAGAAATAGAGTTCTGTTACCGATATGGGAAACGGCCATCGTCTTGTTTTTTGTCTTTCGTTGGATCCGAAACAGACTGTACAAAAACGAAGTAGAGCACTTATTGCAAATGGCTGGTCCGGATGTTGAGGCAGAGCTGATTTCTGAAGAAACTCATCCGCAAGAGAAACAACTGTATGCGCAGGAAATACCACCCCAATGGAATGCCGAAAAGCTGGCTTTCACAGTGGAGGCGCCGATTAAAAAACAAAATGCGTTACTCGCGTTATTCTTCCCGACAGAAGTCTCTCAAGAGGAACTGTTAACACTCCGTCAACTGATTGCGGAGGATTCATCTGAAAATCCTGAGGAGAAAGCGTCGTTACCAAAAGGCTGCTCGGAGTATTGGGTTGAAAACTCTCGCTTTTTCGGCGTGATGGTTTTCTGGATTTTATCCCTTTTCGCGTTTGGAATGGTTTTCGTTTTGGTTTTGATAGAACAATTGGACCATGCTTTGAATCTCTTATGGGAGAATAATTGGATATGGCTGGTCGTTTTGTTTATTTGTTCGATGGGATGGACCATCTCTTGCTTTATTCGAGGACGACACTTCAGACAATTGTTAAAAATAGCTTGTACAGATATTTCAGCCTATAAGGATGTTCCTTGGGACAAGATTCCAGAGCCTATTAAAGCACTGTACGATTACGTGCTGTTCTTACGAATAAAATATGGGGTGTAGGGAGGAAAGAGCGTGAAAAAACGGCTGAGCAACAAAGAAATGCTCGTGTTCTTCCCGCTCGTCATCATCTGGATGTTAGGGATGTTCTTTTTAAAGGCATTATATACACACAACCAACTCTTCATCCAAAAAGACATCCGCGCACTCTTGCCGGTTGCCCAAGAAGCACTGGACGCTCTTAGCGGGAACGAGAACGACTACGTGAAACGCGCGAAACTACTCGTTAAAAAATATAGAACTTACGGGTTATAAGGCTACTTTAAAATAAAGAGATTTAAAAACAGAAGGAGTAAGAATGAAGAAGAAAGTCACACAAGAAACAGCCAACCGACTCCGAGAATTATTGGAAAAGGTGATTTCTGAAAGAGAAGATGCAGCACCTTTGCCGAAAGAACATCAAATAGCGCGAATACTAGTGCCACTATTCGCTCTTTGTTTTGCAGGTGTCTATTTACAAAATGCGCACGCTTTTTCGATTATAGGGGGTGCATTTGCAACTGTTTTTGAGGTTGGCGCTTGGGAAACATTCGAATTCGTGGTGACCGTCACGAGCCACTATTTCTGGACGTGGAGTGTTCCTTTTATCGTTCTAGGAGCTGTCTTTTTCTGGAGACGTCATTCTTTCAAGAAAGAATTCAATGCTTTAGTGGAACGGGCAAAGGAAGAAATCACTTTTGGGAAAAAGAAACCACTCGAGACAAATCGCACCCTTGTAAAAGGACTAGAAGGCTTTTTAAAATCATTGCAAACGGAATATCAATTTGAACAAAAAATAAGGTAACAATGTAAAGGGGTTAGGTAGATGATTTACAAAACATTACTATTTGATTTGGATTCGACGGTGTGGGATTTTCATTCGGCGGAGAACTACGCGCTGACGAAATTGCTGGAGAATCAAGGGGTCAGTGAGATAGAGAAGTATATTGAGGTGTACATTCCGATGAATCGTGCGATGTGGCGCTCGCTGGAGAAAAACGAAATCACCCGTGAAGAGTTAGTGGGGACGCGTTTTGCCAAGTTATTCGACCATTTCGGTTTGGAAAAAGATGGCCACGAATTAGCATCCGAATATGAGGCCATCCTCTCCACGCAAGGGCAAACGATCGATGGTGCGGAGGAAATGCTACATACGCTTACCAAGGCGGGATATGAACTCTACGCAGCTACGAATGGCATCACGACGATTCAAAAGGGTCGCTTGGAGCATTCTCCGGTTACGAAGTATTTCAAAAAAGTATTTATCTCGGAAGAATTAAAAGTCGCAAAACCAAGTCCGCTCTTTTTCGAACGAGTGGCAAAAGACATCCCGGATTTCGACAAAGAGACAGCGGTGATGATTGGGGATTCGCTCACAGCCGATATCCAAGGCGGGATTAATGCGGGAATCGACACGATTTGGATGAACCTAGCGCGTAAGGAGAACCGAACGGCGGTAAAACCAACCGTGGAAGTCCGTAGCTACGCGGAATTATTAGAATTTTTAGTATAAATGAAAACGACTGCGGGAATGTCTTGCGGTCGTTTTTTGCAAACAGAACAGTTGAGCTTTCAAGGGGAAGCGGGTAGACTACTAAAAAGGGCAAAGACCCTCTACCAGAAAAGAAAGATGGAATTCGATGAAACAACGATTGAAATTACTAGGAACACTATTTGCGGTACTCCTACTAGGAGCATGCGGACTACTGACAGAAAACACGGAGGCTCCTACGACAACAACCGTTCAAGAGACCACGCAAGCCCTGCGCGTGGAAGTGAAAGCAGACGGTACCTATACCGTGAAGGAATACACCTTTGTTAGTAACGGGAAGAAACTCTATGCCAGAGCGTACATTCCATATGTTCAAGGACAAGTTCCTTTAGTGGTCTATAGCCATGGACTCGGAGCCAGCGTGGAGCACGATGAAGAAGTACAGAAAACCTTGGCGAAGTCCGGGGTGGCGGTGTTCAGCTTTGAATTTGCCGGTGGATCTTCTTCCTCCTCTCCAAAAAGCGAGGGGGCCACGACGGAAATGTCTGTTCTAACCGAAGTGCAAAACTTGCGAGATGCCTTGCAATTTGCAAGTTCCCTCCCGTTTGTCAATACGGACCGACTCTATTTAATGGGAAGCAGTCAAGGCGGATTCGTCTCGGCACTCTTGGCGCAAGAGGCGGCAAATTTAGCGGGAGTCTTCTTGCTCTATCCAGCGTTCTCCTTACCAGACGATATCAGAAGTACCTTCGCGAGCCTAGACGCAGCCCCTGAAACGTTTAATCTTCTAGGGACAAAAATTAGCAAGAAATACTTAGCCGACGTCTATCCAATCGACGCGTATGAGGGACTGGGCAAGATTAGTTCACCCGTCCATATTTATCACGGCGCGGATGACTTTATCGTGCCCATCACTGCTTCCAAAAAAGCGGTGAAAACCCTCAAGGACGCACGATTAACCACCCTAGACGAAACCGGACACTCCCTCACAGCAGAGCAACAAGCACAAATTGGACTAGAAATTGCCGATGAGATTTTTAATGGGATGAAGTAAAAGCGACATAGAAAATTAAATACAACAAACAGGAGAAACCAGGGCGAGGGCTCTGGTTTTTTGTATAGTTTCAATCAAAAACCACCGGCTAAGTGAAGTGCACCCCAAAAGTTAGATTTTGTGTCTAACTTTTGGGGTGCACTTCAATTCAACTTGGAGGTGTTTTTATTTAATTCTCATTTACGGGGTTCAGTGCCAAAGGTTATGAAGTTTAGGCAAGAAAACATAATATCAAAACCATGGCAGATTCAATAATTAAATTAAGAAAACAAGGCATTAATTCCATTACCTAGCTCGATGATCTAATCAAAAAATCTGCCGATGATAGACAAGATTTGTTACATAAAATAAAGAACATTGAAACTAAAATGAAGAGTTTATCTCAAGATATGGAAAATATAAATACTATAAATAAGTATCGTGAAATCTATAAATACCACAAGAGAAATCCTGAAGATGAACAATTTGCAGAGGAGTATTATAGCGAACTTTCCGTATATAAAATTGCCACTAAAGAAATTTTAGAAAACTATAAAAAGCTACCAAAAACAAAAGAAATACTATCAAAACTCGATAAATTGCAAGAAAAAAGAACACCCTTATGCAAGAGTATTCTTTGAATAAAGAACAATTTTCTGACCTTGTTCAGTATAGGAAAAACTATGAAAATTATTATGGGATAGAAGTGGAGAGATAAAAAGCTATAAGCGTTGCTTATATTTATTAAAAAGACTTGACACAATTCGTTTACAATAGTAAACTTGCTTTGAACATAGTTGTTCACATCTGTAAACAACTAGGGAAAAGGAGAATGAGCACAATAGAATTTAATACTTATATCACAGATGCAGAAGATATTTTTAACCGTATTTGCAATAAGAAAGTCGGAAATGTAATAGGAAGCATCATTTAAGATCATGTTTTAAGCTTCGATGATATAGATCGACTAGAAAAAATATTAGAGATGAAAAAATCTTTCGCAGTAGAAGAAGTGGATTGCAATTGTCCAGAAGGACAATGCGAATGTCATTTACATCATCATTAAGTATAAGGAGGAATTTAAAATGAATAATGACAACAGATATTCGTCCCATAATCACCATGATTATGACGACATGGATAAGTTAAAACAGGAGCATGGAATCACAGATGAACATGGATACCATAAGGATCAACATCAAGTACATCATGCTGAGCATGATCACAGCGGGCATAGTGGGCATGATCACAGCGGGCATAGTGGGCATGATCACAGCGGGCACAGTGGGCATAATCACAGTGGGCATGATCACAGCGGGCACAGTGGGCATGATCACAGCGGGCATAATCACAGAGGACACAGTGGGCATGCCCACCATCATCACGGAAGCTTTAAGGAACTTTTCTTAAAGTCATTGCCACTAGGAATTATTATTATGTTCTTTTCCCCTTTGCATGGATTTAAACTACCATTCCAGTTTACTTTTCCATATTCTGATATTGTAGTAGCTATTTTATCTACTATATTAATTGTTTATGGTGGACGTCCATTCTATCAAGGTGCAGTTGACGAATTTAAACAAAAAAAACCTGGAATGATGGCACTCGTTTCTTTAGGTATAAGTGTTTCATATTTATACAGTATTTATGCTGTGATCATTACCTACGTAACGGGTGGACACGTGATGGACTTTTTCTTTGAATTTGCTTCATTACTATTAATCATGCTATTAGGTCACTGGATTGAGATGAAAGCTATTGGAGAAGCAGGAGACGCACAAGCAGCATTGGCTAAGTTAGTGCCGAAAGATGCTCACGTTGTATTAGAAGACGATTCAATTGAAACACGACCAGTTGCTGACTTAAAGATAGGTGATTTAATTCGTGTTCAAGCCGGAGAAAATGTGCCAGCAGACGGGATTATCGAGCGTGGCGAATCACGTTTAAATGAAGCTCTTCTAACTGGGGAGTCAAAAGCAGTAAAAAAAGGCCCTGGCGATGAAGTAATCGGGGGCTCAACAAATGGAGAAGGGGTACTTTATATTAAAGTGCTTGAGACAGGTGATCAATCCTTTATCTCTCAAGTACAGACTTTAATTAGCCAAGCTCAAAGTCAGCCTTCCAGGGCAGAAAATATTGCGCAAAAGGTTGCAGGGTGGCTCTTCTATATTGCTGTTATTGTCGCGCTATTTGCTTTTGTAGTGTGGATGATTATTGGAGATATCCCAACGGCAGTTATATTTACTATTACTACATTAGTTATTGCTTGTCCGCACGCATTGGGTCTGGCTATTCCATTGGTAACCGCCCGTAGCACAAGCTTAGGGGCTAGCCGTGGCTTACTAGTAAAAGACCGCCAAGCCTTAGAAATAGCTCAAGATGCAGATGTGATGATTTTAGATAAAACGGGTACTTTAACAACTGGTGAATTTAAAGTATTAGATGTAAAACTTCTTAATGACAAATATACAAAAGAGGAAATCATTGCCTTATTGGCAGGTATTGAAGGAGGATCGAGCCACCCAATTGCTCAATCAATTATAAGGTTCGCCGAGCAGCAAGATATACGTCCAGCATCTTTTGATTCGATTGATGTGATTTCCGGTGCTGGAGTAGAGGGTAAAGCAGGTGAGCACCGTTACCAATTAATCAGTCAAAAAGCCTATGGACGTAATCTTGATATGGATATTCCAAAAGGAGCAACTCTTAGTGTCTTAGTAGAAAACGATGATGCCATTGGTGCTGTAGCTTTAGGGGACGAATTAAAACCAACGAGTAAAGAGTTAATTAAAGCTCTTAAAAAGAACAATATTCAACCAATTATGGCAACAGGTGATAATGAAAAAGCGGCTCAAGGCGCAGCAGAAGTTTTAGGGATTGAATATAGATCAAATCAATCTCCACAAGACAAATATGAGTTGGTTAAAACACTTAAAGATGAAGGAAAGAAAGGTATCATGGTAGGTGATGGTGTAAATGATGCTCCTTCTCTTGCCTTAGCAGATGTTGGTATAGCTATAGGTGCTGGAACTCAAGTTGCATTGGATTCAGCTGATGTCATATTGACTCAATCCGATCCAGGAGATATTGAATCATTCATTGAATTAGCACACAAAACAACTCGTAAAATGAAACAAAACCTATTTTGGGGAGCTGGTTATAACTTTATAGCTATCCCTCTAGCTGCAGGAATTTTGGCTCCTATTGGTATCACATTAAGCCCTGCATTAGGAGCAATCCTAATGTCTGTGTCAACAGTCATCGTCGCCATTAATGCGATGTTATTAAGTTTAGATCCAAAAAATAATGGGTAACAGATTGACTGATTGCAACTCCTTAAAGTATCAAGATACAATAGTTTTACAGGAGAAAAAGAGATGTAAGTACAGGCTCTTTGTAAAATCGTGTTGGTAGAAGTAGACGATTTTTCTACCAACACGATTTTTAATGAGAAACTCAAAAAAATCAAGAGTACGAATGATTGTGCTCACTGTACTCGTACTAATCGTAGGTGCTTAGTGGGCTTTTTCAACAATGATATACAATGACAACATCAATCAGCGATTTGAAAGTTACAAGCCGCTAATGTTTAAAGTTGAAGACTTTGAAGGGCTTAAATGCACAAATTATAAATTTTCTTCATATCTATCCGCAAAATCCAACAGAGTTGCTCCCTTTGGAAAATGAAGATCTGAATTGCTTTGGTAATTTAGCCTTGATTACGGTCTCCGGTAATTCAACGTTTAATAATGCAACGCCTGTTGGCAAAGCTAGTTCAAACCCAGGAATAATTGCGCAGAGTTTGAGCTGAAAATCATGGCTGAAATGATGAAACAAAATAACAATATCTGGGACCAAAAATTGGCACATATTATCAGGACGAGATGATTAAAATTCTCGTCTCCCAAAAAGGGTAGATGATAGTAGAGATATTCTTGCAAACCCATCTATTTTGATAAGCCAATAAAACCTAAACATTTCATTTAAAAGGAAGAAGTACCAGTACATTCGGCGCAATTAGATATTATAGAAAAAATAATTCCTAAGAATCTATTTGCTTCAATAAAATGGTGATTTTAATTATATAATGAGACGATAGAAAATAGGAGTGGTCTTTTGCATCACTCCTATTTTTGTACTAAATATGTTGTAGTTTTCTTGTACGAATAGCGGTAGATTAGTGGATTCTCTTCTAAAGAGAAACTAACAGAGCTGTTTGAGAGGATTTTAGTGGAAATTTGATTTTTTAGATATGGGACAGTTTCGTTCCACAGTATCATTTCAGCTCTTATCAACAGTCTTTCGTTCTATAGTATAGGGGGGTGCTATCAGCACATGTGGAGTGTGTGGTACTGTTGATTAGAATTTATTAGAGATAAGAGATTTGCTAATGACCGTCAAAGACACAGCCGAACAGATGGTTTTGATGTATTGCTATCTTCATAATTATACTTGGTAGCGTATCGGAGAAGTTCTATTTGCTGATGTAAGAACGGTAAGGAGATGGCATAAAAAGGCACTTGAAACGATAAAAGTCCCGGAAAATCCGATTCGAATTATAAATAGTTCTTGAGAATTTCAGTTGTTTGATAAATTTGTAGGTGATTACGCTGAAATTCAAGCTGATTCATAGAGCACCTCCTCAACAAGTTCAATACTAATAATGTTATGTACTTAAAGTCTTATGCAGATTGGTTATTTTGTTATTAGAATTGGGTACTCCAAGTCTTTTTTTATGAATTTTTTTATTCACTCAAAAAAACACTTGACTTAATTAATGAAAAGGGTGATACTATATTCAAACAAATACTTGAATGATATTGAGGTGAGAATATGATTAAAAAAGATACTTGTGAAATTTATTGTTATGACGAAGAAAAGGTCAATCGAATACAAGGTAATTTACAGACAGTAGATATTTCTAGTGTTGCCCAAATGTTAAAAGCTATTGCAGATAAAAATAGAGCAAAAATTACCTATGCATTGTGTCAAGATGACGAACTGTGTGTGTGTGATATTGCAAATATTATAGGTGTTACGGTTGCAAATGCCTCTCATCACCTGCGAACGCTCCATAAGCAAGGGATTGTTAAGTTTCGAAAAGAGGGGAAACTTGCATTTTATTCATTAGATGATGAGCATATCAGACAAATTATGATGATTGCATTGGCATTTAAGAAAGAGGTGAAGATCAATGTCTAGTGGGAAAGCAAAACAGTTCGAAGAAGAAATGAAAGCCTATCGTGTTCAAGGATTTACTTGTACTAACTGTGCAGCCATTTTTGAAAATAATGTTAAAGAACTTCCCGGTGTTCAGGATGCGAAAGTAAATTTCGGAGCATCTAAAGTTTATGTTAAAGGGACGACAACCATTGAAGAATTAGAAAAAGCAGGAGCATTTGAAAATTTAAAAATTCGAGATGAAAAAGAACAAAGGGTAGAAGGAGAACCTTTTTGGAAGCAGAAAGAAAACATTAAGGTATATATATCAGCTCTTTTACTTGTAGTTAGCTGGTTCTTAGGAGAGCAGTATGGTGAAGAGCATGTTCTACCGACAATTGGTTATGCAGCGTCCATTTTAATCGGTGGATATTCGTTATTTATTAAAGGTCTCAAAAATTTAAGCAGATTAAATTTCGATATGAATACGCTTATGACTATTGCCATTATAGGAGCTGCAATTATTGGTGAATGGGGTGAAGGGGCAACCGTTGTTATCCTATTTGCGATTAGTGAAGCATTAGAGCGTTATTCAATGGATAAAGCACGTCAATCTATTGAATCTTTAATGGATATTGCCCCAAAAGAAGCGTTAATTCGACGAGGCAATGAAGAAATGATGATTCATGTTGATGAGATTCAAGTTGGAGACATCATGATAGTTAAGCCCGGTCAAAAGTTAGCAATGGATGGAATAGTGGTTAAAGGTACATCGACATTAAATCAGGCTGCGATTACAGGTGAAAGTGTTCCAGTAACGAAAATCACAAATGATGAAGTATTTGCAGGAACCTTGAATGAAGAAGGGTTACTTGAGGTTAAAGTAACAAAACGAGTTGAAGATACCACTCTTTCAAAAATCATTCACTTGGTAGAAGAAGCCCAAGCAGAACGGGCCCCCTCTCAAGCGTTTGTCGATAAATTTGCAAAATACTATACACCAGCTATTGTCATACTAGCTCTTTTAATTGCAGTAGTTCCACCATTATTTGGCGGAGACTGGAGCCAATGGATTTATCAAGGATTAGCTGTATTAGTGGTTGGTTGTCCTTGTGCCTTAGTAGTCTCAACTCCAGTTGCTGTGGTTACAGCAATAGGAAATGCAGCGAAAAATGGTGTATTAATTAAAGGTGGTATCCATTTAGAAGCAGCAGGACACTTAAAAGCGATAGCCTTTGATAAAACAGGAACATTAACCAAAGGGATTCCAGCTGTAACAGACATTGTGACATATGGTAGAAATGAAAATGAATTAATAACCATAACATCAGCCATTGAAAAAGGATCGCAGCACCCTCTTGCTTCAGCGATTATGCGAAAAGCAGAAGAAAATGGATTAAAATTCAATGAAGTAACAGTAGAGGATTTTCAATCCATTACAGGTAAAGGCGTTAAAGCCAAAATAAATAATGAAATGTATTATGTGGGAAGTCAAAATCTTTTTGAGGAATTACACGGAAGCATTTCAAGCGATAAAAAAGAAAAAATTGCCGATATGCAAACTCAAGGTAAAACGGTGATGGTGTTAGGAACAGAAAAAGAAATTCTTTCGTTTATTGCCGTAGCCGATGAAATGAGGGAATCGTCTAAAGAAGTTATCGGCAAGTTGAACAATATGGGAATCGAAACAGTGATGCTAACAGGCGATAACCAAAGAACGGCAACAGCCATCGGAAAACAAGTTGGTGTTTCGGATATTAAAGCTGACTTACTTCCAGAAGATAAGCTTGATTTTATTAAAGAACTTCGAGAAAAACATCAAAGTGTGGGGATGGTCGGAGATGGCGTGAATGATGCTCCAGCCCTTGCGGCATCTACCGTTGGTGTAGCAATGGGTGGTGCTGGAACCGATACAGCTTTAGAAACGGCTGACATCGCCTTAATGTCTGATGATTTGAGTAAATTGCCATATACAATAAAATTAAGTCGTAAGGCTTTAGCAATCATCAAGCAAAACATTACCTTCTCTTTGGCGATTAAATTAGTGGCATTACTTTTGGTCATGCCCGGTTGGTTAACACTTTGGATAGCGATATTTGCTGATATGGGAGCAACTTTACTTGTAACATTAAACAGTTTACGCTTATTGAAAATCAAAGAATAGGTTCTAAAATGGGTGTCAACAATCGGGTGCGATCATTGAGAACAATGTTATGCTTCAAAAGGGATATTAACAGGAAATATACAACTAAAGGACGCTTTAACTGAGCAACGGAAAAAGCCAAATTTCTCAATTGATGTTGAGAAATTTGGAGAATGTTTATACGATTAGTAAAGTTGGCGAAAATAATAAAGTTATTAATCTCATGGAGTATTTGAACTTGCAAAAAAATATTTATGAGTCATTGTACTGACCCCAAAAAGTTAGACAAAAAATATTATTGAAAGGATTTAGTTCTATACTGAACAGGACTAAGTCCTTTTAGTTTTGCTTTAATGCGTTTATTGTTGTAGTAAAAAATATACTCGGTAATAGCTTGCTCCAGTTGATCCAGAGACTTGAAATTTTTCTCAAATCCGTAAAACATTTCTGTTTTCAAGATACCAAAGAAGGACTCCATCATGCCATTATCTATGCTGGTTCCCTTGCGAGACATGGATGGACGTATACCTTTACTGGCAAGAAAACGATGATTAGCTTCATGTTGGTATTGCCACCCCTGATCACTGTGGAGAATAGTATTCTCGTATTCTTCTTCTCTAAAAGCTTGTTCTAACATATCCTTTACTTGTTTTAAATTTGGCGAAGACGATAGAGTATACGCTATAATCTCGCTGTTATAACCATCTAAAATTGGTGATAAATATAGTTTTTGATTACTTGTTGGAATAGAAAACTCTGTAATGCCTGTATAGCACTTTTCCATCGGTTTTTCAGCTGTAAATTGACGTTGAATAATATTCTCAGCTTTCTTACCAACTTCTCCATGATAAGAAGAATACTTACGTTTTCTACGAATACGAGCAGTTAGCCCCAACAGTTTCATCAAGCGTTGTAGCTTCTTATGGTTTACGATGAACCCACGGTTTCTAAGTTCAAGAGTAATACGACGATATCCATAATTTCCTTTATGTTCGGTATAAATGGTTTCTATTTCGTTTTTTACGGCCTGATTCTTATCTTCTAGGTTTAGCTGCTTTAAGTGATAGTAGTAAGTTGAACGAGCAAGTGTAATAATCTTTGGAAGAATATCTAAAGGAAACTCTGACACTAACTCTCTGACAATCTGCGTCTTTCTTCTTTCTCTTTTTCCTCCTTCAAGCGGAGTTCTCTCAACTTTTTTAGAATGGCATTCTCCGCTCTTAAATACTCATTTTCAGCCTGAAGGCGTTCTAGTTCTGTCATCTCTTCTGGTTTTTTCTTTGGCTTACGTCCCATTTCACGTACTCTCCCTCTTGTTTTCTCAACAATAGTATACTTATTTTTCTTGTATTGTGCGAGCTAGTTGTGAAGAGTGGCACGCGCAGGGAGGCCGTATTCGAGAGAAACTCTTTCTTTACTCCAACCTTCGAGTAAGACTTTATCAATCATTTCTTGTTTTATTTCTGGAGAATAATAATTATTTCTCCCTTTTTTAACTATCTCTAACCCATAACGTTCAATCAATTTAATCATGTAGGAAAGATTTCTCGCATCTATACCGAACATATCTGCAAGTCGTGAGTAGCTAAATCTCTGTTTTCTGGGGGCAAAAGCAAGTGGTGAGCCGGTGCCAATCGTCATCTCAGGACCTGGCATCCGTCAGGATAAGGTCGAACATTACGACGAAATCTCTTGTGCCGAAGGAGCCATCAACCGCATCAAAGGCCGCGAATTCGTCTGGACACTGCTCGATTATCTAGAGGTGGTGCCGAAACAGGGGAGCTAAACAACAATAGAATAAACTTAAAAAACCGGGGCGAGTGCCTCGGTTTTTTGTGTAACAAAAAGATAAATGCATTACATTGTGTTGACATTGAACGTAAAAAGATGTACGATGTACGCATAAAGAGGTGATAAGGATGGCAACATCAAATTTAAATATCCGAATGGATAAAGATATTAAAGAACAAGCAGATCAATTATTTAATGAATTAGGATTGACGATGACAGCAGCAGTAAATCTATTTTTACGCGCTAGTATTCGAGAACAAGGTATTCCTTTCTCTCTGAAATTGGATAAATTTAATAAAGAAACTATTGAAGCAATTGAAGAAGGAAGAAAGATTGCTAAAGATCCAAATGTAAAAGGGTATCACTCAGTGGGTGAATTGAAGAAAGCGTTAGAGCTATGACTAAATATGAAATTCGTTTTACAAATCGCTTTAAAAAAGATATTAAACTTGCAAAGAAGCAAGGTAAAGATTTAGATAAATTATTTGATATTATCGAGAAGCTTGCTCAAGGAGAAACGCTTGAAGCAAAATATAGAGATCATTCTTTAATAGGAGATTATAAAGGAACGAGAGAATGTCATAGTGAACCAGATTGGCTAATGATTTACGAAATTTTTGAAGATATATTAGTTTTGTCTTTGCAAAGAACCGGAAGCCATTCTGATTTGTTTTAAATTATATTGCTAGGAAGCTATTCTTAGGCTTCCTTTTTTTGTGTTTAAAAAGGCGTATTTTCCGAAAAAACAAGCAAATTAATAAAAATTAAGACTAAAAAATTAATAATAATTTTTCTACAGAAAGTAAGAATAATTCCTATAAATGAACATTACGAATATATAAATCATAAATTCTTATATAAATATCAATCTAATAATTAAAATTAAATAAGATGGTTACCTTCAAAAGGATAATGAAAAGTTTTGCTAGGGGAAGTGTAACATTCTTTATTTAATAAGGTTTCTTCTAAGAAGAAGGGAGCTTGAGGACTCAAATTTGCAACTAATATTATATATTTTTAAGAGACGCTATTTAGTATTTGAATAGCGTTTTTTGCGTGCAAAATAGGGCTTCAAAAAAGCAAAAAGTAGCATATATGCTACAGTAGCAAATATGCTACAATGAAGAAAATGGAGGTGTTCAAATTGGGGAAGAAATTTAAGATTACAATGGACATGGCAATGCAGTTAGAAAACTACGAATACAATGAAATGATTCGACTTGCTGCAGTGTTAAAAATCTTGCAAGACGATGGAGTGACGCCAGAAGTATTAGAACATTGGGGATTCCAGAGAGACGGAGAGTGGTACTTAAGAATTCCATTATCAGACGTTAAAGAGGGGGTGGATGGCAGTGACTTCTTCTTTGAACAAAGTATTCACGATGTTATCTTCAAAGTATCCTAACTTCGAGAAGGACCTATTAAACGAAGTAACCCTTCAAAAAGTTGCGTTAAGTCTTATTAAAATGCGCCTTGAACAAGGACTGAACCAAGATCAGTGTGCAGAGAGAAATGGAATAGTACGAAGTGTATTGAATAGAGCTGAAAGTGGTCATCATAATCCGACCATTCTAAGTCTTGTAGAACTAGCAAGACAAAATGGGTATGAGGTTGAGATTAAGATGAATAAAAAGAAATTCTAGCAATTACATGGCGTTGTTTGAAAGAGATACTTAACAGTAATCGCCAGTAAATTAGATATAGGATTAATTAGGCAATAAAAAAAGCACCGAATCGGTGCACACCACTAAGTGGCTGGATACGGACTAAGCCTTATTTTAACTTGCTGTGTTGATTTGAATGGTTTCAACAATGTTATTTTACTACAAACCTATTAAAATGTAAACGGTTTTATGATAAAATTATTTTGCAAGTTATTAAATTTAGGAGGGTGTTTTATGAATAAACCATATTCAATTGGGTTGGACATCGGAACAAATAGTGTTGGTTGGGCGGTTATAACAGATGACTATAAAGTTCCGTCGAAGAAAATGAAAGTGGAGGGAAACACTGACAAAAAATATATTAAGAAGAATTTACTAGGAGCGCTTCTCTTTGAAGGGGGAGAAACAGCCAAAGAAACACGTATGAAACGTGGGCAAAGAAGACGATATACGAGAAGACGGAATAGATTGCTCTATCTGCAAGAAATTTTTAAATCAGAAATAGATAAGGTAGATCCGAATTTCTTTATGAGATTAGAAGAATCTTTTCTTTGGCCAGATGATAAACAAGGAAGCAAGCATCCAATTTTTGGTACTTTGAAAGAGGAATTAGAGTATCATGAAACATTTCCAACGATTTATCATTTGAGAAAAGAGCTTGCCGATAGCGATACAAAAGCAGATATTCGATTGGTATATTTAGCATTAGCTCATATTATTAAATATCGTGGTCATTTTTTATTTGAAAAAGTTGATCCAAAAAATGCCAATCTGAAAGGCAACTTCTCTAAGTTTGTAGATATTTACAACGAAGTGTTTGATGACGATAAAGATAGTTCAGTAGAAGTGGAGTCGATATTGGTTGCTAAATCGACGAAATCAAAGAAAATTGAGGATATTATTAAATTATATCCAGGTTTAAAAAAGGGAGATTTTTTTGCTAAGTTCATTAGTTTAGCAGTAGGTACCTCTGTTAGTTTTCAAAAGGAATTCGAATTAGAAAATGAATGCAAACTTCAAATTCCAAGAGAAAGTTTTGAAGAAGATTTAGAGGGGTTACAAGGACAAATCCCAGATGAATATTTTGAAGTATTATATTCTGCAAAAGCTTTATACGATAGTATTTTGCTTTCTTCAATGTTATCAGATATTTCTGGGACAGAAGCACCGCTTTCAAGTTCAATGGTTCGTCGTTTCACTGAACATAAAGAGGACTTA
Source organism: Granulicatella sp. 572.rep1_STHE (assembly GCF_001073445.1). Lineage (NCBI taxonomy): Bacteria > Bacillati > Bacillota > Bacilli > Lactobacillales > Carnobacteriaceae > Granulicatella > Granulicatella sp. 572.rep1_STHE. The sequence goes on from NZ_JVBO01000016.1 coordinate 39,177, forward strand.
GAACGACTTAAGAGATTTTTTAAGAGTCATCCCACTTATGATTATAATAGTTTCTTCAATGATAATACAAAACCTTATTACGCTGGGTACATTGATGGAAAAACATCGCAAGTAGAATTTTATAAAGCAGTTAAAAAATTTTTTGAGAAAGACAATGATGCTCATTGGATTATCGATAAAATTGATCAAGAAGATTTTTTAAGAAAACAACGAACATTTGATAATGGAGCTATTCCGCATCAAATTCACTTAGCGGAATTAAAAGCAATTATTGAGAAACAAAAGAAATACTATCCTTTCTTAGAAAAAGAAGCAGAACGTATTGAGATTATCCTTACTTTCCGAATCCCATATTACGTAGGGCCATTGTCGAATGGGCATAGTAAATTTGGTTGGATAGTTCGGAGAGGAAACGAAGCCATTAAACCATGGAACTTGGAAGAGCAGATTGATAAAGGTGCGACGGCTGAACAGTTTATTACTCGAATGACGAATCGATGTACTTACCTCCCTAGTGAGAATGTCTTGCCAAAGCATAGTTTGTTGTATGAAAAATTCATGATATTTAATGAATTGACAAAAATTCGATATGTTTTAGAGAACAACAAACATTTTGCAGTAGACAATGAAATGAAAATAAAGATTTTTGAGATGTTATTCAAAAAGACCCGGAAAGTAACAGAAAAACAATTATTGGCATTTTTTGATAAAGAATATCCAGATTTTCATATTACAAAAGTGATGGGATTGGACAGAAAGAAACCACAATTCAATAGTTCTTATGCTACTTATCATGATTTAAAGAAAATTGTTTCTCAAGAATATTTGGATAATCCAGAGAATGCTGAAGAAATTGAAGATATTATCCAGACTTTAACACTTTTTGAAGATCGTGAAATTATCCGTGAAAAATTATCGGAATATAAAGATCATTTTACAAAAGAACAACTCAAAAAGTTAGAACGACGACACTATACAGGTTGGGGACAATTATCTAAGAAACTCATCTGTGGAATACGAGATAAACAAACACATAAAACTATAATGGAATTTCTTGAAGACGACGGATATACAAATCGTAATTTGATGCAACTTGTAACTGCTGATGAATTGTCTTTCGCAAAAGAAATTAAAGACGCTTCAAGTATTGATACTACACAGAGTCTTAGAGAATTAGTTCAAGAAATACCTGGTAGTCCAGCAATCAAAAAAGGAATCCATCAAAGTCTTAAAATTGTGGAAGAGATTCGTCGCGTAATGGGATACGACCCGGAAAATATTGTGATTGAAATGGCAAGAGAAGCACAGGCGACTGCAGAAGGAGAAAGACGCTCTAGAGAACGGATGAGAAGTCTGGAAAAGGCTCTCGCTGAGTTTGAAGGGAAAGTCAATGTATCACTACCAAAAGAAAATAAATTGCTGACTAACAAAAGGTTATATCTCTACTATCTTCAAAATGGTAAGGATATCTATACGGGTGCAGATTTAGATATCAATCTGTTGTCAACATATGACATCGACCATATTATTCCACAAAGCTTCATTAAAGATGACTCACTTGATAATATTGCTTTGACAACAAGGGAGGATAATAGAGGTAAGTTGGATAACGTCCCAAGTTCAGAGGTAGTACGTAAGATGAAAGGCTATTGGCAGCAGTTGTTAAAAGCTGGATTGATGTCTGATAGAAAGTACAATAATTTAACCAAAGCAGAACGAGGTGGGCTAACAGAAGATGATAAAAAAGTCTTTATTCGTCGTCAATTAGTCGAAACCCGCCAGATTACGAAGCAAGTTGCTCGAATTCTTGATGAACGGTTTAATCACGAGAAGAATGAAAGTGGTGAGCCTATAAGAAAAGTTCGTGTAATTACGCTGAAATCAAAATTAGTTTCAGATTTCCGTAAAAAATTTGAATTATATAAGGTTAGAGAAATAAATGATTTCCACCATGCTCATGATGCGTATTTAAATGCGATTGTAGGAACTTTATTATTAAAAAAATATCCTAAGTTAGAGTCCGAATTTGTATATGGCGCATTCAAAAAGCTTACGACTAGACAGACTTATGAGAAAGCAACGAGACGTTTCTTATTCTATTCGAATATCTTGAATTTCTTAAATGGGCCACTCGAAGATAGAGTTACAGAGGATGGCGAACTGATTTGGGATAATGATAAAGACTTACCGATTGTCCGGAATGTATTGAATATGCCCCAGGTGAATATCGTTAAGAAGATTGAGAGAGTTGAAAGTGGACCTCTTTATAAAGAAACGATTCATCCAAGAGAGGAAAAGGATGACAGTAAGTTAATCTCGATTAAGAGAAACCTTTCTACTAAAAAGTATGGGGGCTATAAAGAACCGTTAGAAGCTTATTCGCTTTTAGTGGCTTTTGAAGAGATAGCAAAAGGTAACAAAAAAATTAGTAGAAAGGTTGTAAAAATACCAATTAAAGATGTTGTCCTTGTTGAAAAAGATGTAATTGGATATCTGAATGGAAAAGGCATCAACAATACTGTTGGAATATTCAAGATTTATAAGAATAGTTTATTTGAATTTGAAAATGGTAGAAGAAGATTATTAAGTAGTGCCACAGAGTTGCAAAAAGGAAACACTCTTTATCTATCAAGGGAATTTATCCCATTGCTATATAATTGTTCTAAATATGTTGATGAAAGCGAAGATGATTACGACAAATATATTTCTGAACACAAAATGTTATTTGAACCATTATTTGAAAGAATTATGGATTTTGTTGATTCTTATATCCAAAAGCCAAAGGTGTCTGACAGATTAAGAAAAGTGTTCAATACACGTTTTTCAGAATCAAATAATCTTGAGATTGCCAAATCTTTTGTAAACCTTCTTACTATTACAAATTTGGGTGCTTCGTCAACCTTCGTTTTCTTTGGTGAGGAAATTACAAGGAATAATTATAGATACAATAGTTCAAAAGAACATGCGGATGGAATATTAGTTTTACAAGCTCTTACTGGCCTATACGAAACACGTATTGATCTCAGTAAATTTGGTGAGCAATAATGGGATGGCGGACAATTGTTGTCAATCAACATTCAAAGCTGACGTATAAAAATAACCACTTGATTTATAAAGATTCGTCTCGGACAGAAATGATACATCTGTCTGAGATAGACATTCTATTGTTAGAGACAACAGACATTGTTCTTTCAACAATGTTGGCGAAGAGACTTTCAGATGAAAATATATTAGTAATTTTTTGTGATGACAAGAGATTACCTGTTGCACAATTGGTTCCATATTACGGCAAACATGATTCTAGTTTGCAGTTTGCTAAGCAAATTGAGTGGAATGAAACGGTGAAAGGTCTCGTTTGGACGGAGATTATCGCGCAGAAAATTTTCAACCAGGCGGTTTTTCTTTACGAGTGTGGCTTCGATAAGAAGAGTGAATCTTTGACACACTTATATGATGAGTTACAAATGTTTGATCCTACCAATCGTGAAGGTCATGCGGCACGGATTTACTTTAATACTCTATTTGGAAATGATTTTAACCGCGAACAATCAAATGATATTAATGCGGGGTTGGATTATGGTTATTCGCTACTGTTAAGTATGTTTGCTAGAGAAATAGTAGCAACTGGATGTGTGACGCAACTAGGTTTGAAACATGCCAACCAGTTCAATCCATTTAATTTTGCGAGTGATATTATGGAACCGTTCCGACCGCTTGTAGATCGTATTGTATATGAGAATAGAGAAAGTGACTTCAGCAAAATTAAGGCGAAGTTATTTCAGATTTTTATACACAATTATGAGTACTCAGGAAAGGAAATGTTCCTAACAAATATTGTGTCGGACTACACGAAAAAAGTCATAAGGGCGTTAAATAATAAAGGAGAAGGGGTTCCTGTATTTCGGGTATGAGTTATCGTTTTATGAGAATGATTATTATGTTTGATATGCCTACTGAAACGGTCGAAGACAAGAGGGCTTATCGAAAGTTTAGAAAGTTCTTGTTATCGGAAGGCTTTCTTATGCACCAGTACTCAGTTTATAGTCGATTATTGCTGAATGGAAACGCTAATTCGTTATTAATCGACCGACTGAAGGCCAATAATCCTAATAAAGGTTCAATCACTATTTTAACAGTGACCGAAAAGCAATTTGCGAGGATGATTTATTTACACGGTGAAAAGGATGAGAGTGTTGCTAATACGGATAACCGATTAGTTTTTTTGGGAGAAGATTATGGGGAAGAGTATTAGATTGAATTTACCAATTTTGGACGAATCTATTCCAATAGAAAGTTTTACTTTATTTATCGTAGAAAATCGAGAAGTATTATCACATCTCGTGCAATTGATTTATGCGTACGATGAAGCTAGTCAGTTGAAGTTGTACGATTCGGAACTCCGTACAATTAAACCTTCTGAACTGATAGTAATCTCAGATTTACTTGGTTTTTCCATTAACAGTCCAGCTGTTGTTAAAGCAGTGCAGTCTGATTTATTAGACCAGCTGAACGAGAATATCGAAATAAAAAATCAGTTAGATTTGATGCTTACGCAGATCACAAGCATTTTAGGTTCTCAATGCATAGAGAGTGAGTTGAATTTAACGTATAGTGAACTTAAGATTGAAAAAATTATTTCTGCATTAGAAGTTCGTATAGACTCGGAGTCGAATACGTTATTTGAGCAACTCTTTGAAGTACTTCAAATTTTCAAGTATCTTGTAAAGAAGAAACTACTTATCTTTATTAATGTTGCATCTTACTTTAGTGCGAAAGAATTAGATGCTATAAAAGAGTTTATTGAGTTGAATCAAATAAATGTATTATTTATTGAGCCAAGAGGTGTGTTTAACTATCCGCAGTATACTCTTGATGAAGATTTTATATTAATCAAAAATTTGTAAAAATAGTGAAAATCATTCAAATCAGTAGTCCGGCTGAGACGAGCAGCGCGATTACGAAACCTTCTGCGAGGTTTTAGAGCTGTGTTGATTTGAATGGTTACAAAACTCGCAATTCCTCAGGAGTTCGCTGGGAGTTGTTTTAGAGCTGTGTTGATTTGAATGGTTACAAAACTCGAATGCTTTTGTTAAAGGCAAGGATGGAGTTTTAGAGCTGTGTTGATTTGAATGGTTACAAAACACCACACTACTAATCTTGGCGGATGCAGTGGTTTTAGAGCTGTGTTGATTTGAATGGTTACAAAACTTGGAATTTATTCATTTTATTCACTCCTTGGTTTTAGAGCTGTGTTGATTTGAATGGTTACAAAACGAAGAAATCGAAAATGCTGTTGAAAACAACGTTTTAGAGCTGTGTTGATTTGAATGGTTACAAAACAAACAGACGAAGAAGAAGCTAAAACCATTGGTTTTAGAGCTGTGTTGATTTGAATGGTTACAAAACGTTGAAAGATAAAGCGTATCAGTTAGCAATGTTTTAGAGCTGTGTTGATTTGAATGGTTACAAAACTCTAGTATCCTTTCTACGTACCCGTCCATTGTTTTAGAGCTGTGTTGATTTGAATGGTTACAAAAC